>JBHENN010000047.1:0-7823 GCA_046262015.1 Actinomycetota bacterium
AATATCCCTGACGACCTCTACGAGGCACTTCGGGCAAGCGCAGACAGAGAAGGCAGGTCACTGTCTGCGCAAACAGTTGCCATCCTGAAGAGGGCTCTCGCGGACTTACTCGTAGACCGCGCAAGGGTTGCTCGGCGAATAGCCGCGCGACGAAGGTCAGCCGGGGTCATGACCCGCAGCGCACGGGAAACGGTCAGGGAGGATCGGGATCGCTGAGAGATCTGCCGTAGTCGATGCGAGCGTCCTAGCTGAGTATCTTGCTCCGGGATCGGCCCACGGCGACGTTGCTCCTTTGTTCGATCCAGAGTCGAGGATGGAACTGTGGACTCCTGATCTTTGCCTCCTCGAGGTCGCCAACGTGCTGAGAAAAAGGTTCCTCACGGACAGGAGATTTACTCGCCAGCATCTCGCCGACGGAGTCGCCGACCTTCTCGGCCTCGGCCTTCTGATCGTGAGCAGCCGAGCGCTTGTCGAAGGGGCAATCCGCTTCGCCGACAACCTCACCGTGTACGACGCGGCTCATCTTGTGCTCGCGGCAGCCCGACATAACCCAATCTGCACCCTTGATACTCGACTGGCGAAGGAGGCACGAAGGGCAGGGGTTACCGTGCTTGTGCCGGGGACGGACCCCCTTATTGCGTAAGACTCTCAAGCAGAGGACCGAAGGCTCTGTCTCGAGCCGACATAGGTCGATCAGAGCCAGCCCGCTTGGGGGTGCGGTCGTTAGCCGTCACGAACACACCCGTACTCCTTAGCGACCGAGCGTGCTCGCTCGCCGATCAGTCTGTGACGCCCTTGACCTCCAGGACCTCGAAGCCGCGGCCTAGGTCGTTCGTGTAGATCCGGCCCTTGTAGTAGTGCGCCGACCACATGATCGAATCGTCCGGTCGGTAGTACGCGAGTTCCTCGGGAACCGATGGATCCTTGAGGCTGATCACGCTCAGGCCCCCCGAGTAGAACGGCACGACCGCCGTGGTCTTGTCGACCCAGTTGAAGTCGTGCGACGTGCAAGGAAGGTCCGTCTCGAACGAGCCGATCGGCAGCCCGCCACGTCGAGGCGAGAAGAACGACAGCAGCTCGGGGCTTTCGATGTTCGAGATGTCGTAGAACCAAATGGCTCCGCTGGGCGTTTCCTGCTCGACGCAGTCGTTGACCGTGATGTTCTCGTCGTTGATGGCGAGAATCTTTCCGTCGGCGCTGGCGACCGCGTAGTGCGAGAACTGGATGAGCGGGTTGTAGATCGTGCTCACGACCTCGGGTGCGAGGGGATCGGACACTTCCCAGATCTGCGTCCCCTCGAAACCGGCGCAGAACCCGAACTTGCCGCGTTTGTCGAAGTGGAACGAGAAGTCGTGACAACCCGTCGGCGGTGCCGGAGGCCTGAACTCGCCCACGATTTTGGGCTTCTTGGGATTCGAGACGTCGAGCATGTGCGTGACCATCAACCCGTTCGAGGGAAGCCCACCCGGGTTGATATAGATGATCGGCTTCCCGGGGTACTTCGTGATCGAGTGGATTTGCCGTCCGGTCCGGTCGACCGCACCGACGTCGCGGGACAGATTGATCTGGCTCAGCATCTTCGGCCTCGACGGCTTGCTCACGTCGAGAAGGAACACTCCCGAATCGTCCTCGCCTTCCGCGGCTTCGAAGGGGTTGCACAGCGCGTCGTGATGACCGACCGCGATGACACCGGGCTTCACGAACGCGACGTCCAGGTCGTCGCCGGGGCATTTGAAGAATCCGGCCTCGCGCGGCTTACCGCCTGTGATGTCCATGATGTGGATCCCGCCCTTCCCAGGATCCTGATCCCGTCCCGTCGTGCCGTTGATCTCGCCGGCATAGGCGAAACCCCCGCCAAAGGCGAGATGGCCTCCACCCACGTACTCCTCGCGTGCCACGACGCTCACGTTGTCGGATTGTTCGGCCGAGACGCTGCCGGGCGCGAATACCGCAAGTGCAAGTGCGATTGCCATTACGCGTCTCATGAGTTCTCCTTGCTGCGGTCAGCGGATGAAGCCCTTTTGCACATATTGGCTTGAGGGGTGGCTTTTCCTGCCGGACGCTCCGGCTCGCCCGCCACCGCCTCGGCATCTCCGGCTGCGGTTTCGCGTCACCCCCGAAGGAGCACTCTCTCCGCATTCGTGGCCGTCACCGGGGCCGGCGGCCCCTGCGCACGCGGATCTGTCTCATCGTCTCCCCCACCGTCCGGTCACCTCTGAGATGCTGTCATCCGGGAGCCTTCTGGGGGCGGATTTCGCCGCGCATCGCATCCTTCCTGCGACCCGGCGCGGGGCTGCTCGGACCCGGGCCGCGCCGCGACGGGCGGGGCTCAGCGGCCGTCGAGCGCGGCGCGCACGTCGCCGAGCAGCGAGGCGGCAGCCTCGGGACCGCGCTCGAGCACCGCGGTGACCACCGCGCTCCCGATCACGACGCCGTCGGCGACCCGGGTCGCCTCCACCGCCTGGGCGGGGGTCGACACGCCGACCCCGAGCAAGACCGGCACGTCGGTAACCTCCTTGCAGCGCCGGGCGACCGCCGCGGCCCGATCGGACAGCTCGGGACGCGTACCGGTGACCCCCAGGGTCGAGACCGCGTAGAGGAACCCGGTGGCGGTGGCGGCGAGAGCGGCCACGCGCTCGGGCGACGAGGTGGGGGCGACGAGCGGGACCCATCCGAGACTGGCGTCGGCCGCGGCCCGCTGCAGCGAGGCGGCCTCCTCGAGCGGAAGGTCCGGGACGATGAGGCCGGCTGCTCCCGCGGCCGCGGCGCGCCGGCAGAAATCGACCTCCCCCACGTTGTGGATCGGGTTGTAGTAGGTCATGACGAGCTTGGGAGGGACGATCGCGGTACCGCCTGCAAGGTCCAGGGCGTCGTGGGGACCGATGCCGGCTCGCAAGGCCCGGTCGCCCGCGGCGGCGATGACCGGGCCGTCCATGAGCGGGTCCGAGAACGGCAGGCCGATCTCGACCGCGTCGGCGTGGCGGGCGACCGCGCGCAGCGCCTCGGGGAAGCCCGCCCGGTCCGGCACGCCGGCCATCAGATAGGGGACGAGCAGCTTCCGGCCGCCGCGCTGCGCCTCTCTCAGGTGGTCGAGGAGCGCGGTCACGCACCGATCGCTTCGGCGACGGTCGCGACGTCCTTGTCGCCCCGGCCCGACAGGCCGACCACGACGAGCCCGGACGGCGGGCCGCGCAGCAGGTAGGCGAGCGCGTGGGCCGGCTCGAGCGCCGGGATGACGCCTTCGGTCTCGGCCAGGACGCGGAACGCGGCGAGGGCCTCGGCGTCGGTGGCGGACTCGTAGCGGGCGCGACCGGAGCGGGCGAGCCACGCATGCTCGGGCCCGACCCCCGGGTAGTCGAGCCCGGCGGAGATCGAATGCGCCTCGGTCACCAGACCCTGATCGTCCTGCAGGAGCAGGCTGCGGGCGCCGTGCAGGATCCCGGGACGCCCGCACGTGATAGACGCGCCGTGCCGGCCGTCGAGCCCCTCTCCCCCCGCTTCCACGCCCACCAGGGCGACCGCCTCGTCCCGATAGAAGGGGCGGAACAGCCCGAGCGCGTTGGAGCCGCCCCCGACGCAGGCGACGACCTCGTCGGGCAGGGCCCCGGCCACCTCGAGCACCTGCGCGCGCGCCTCCACCCCGATCACCTCTTGCAGAGAGGCGACGATCTCCGGGTACGGGTGCGGACCCACGACCGACCCGATGACGTAATGCGTGTGCTCCACGTTGGCGACCCAGTCGCGCAGCGCCTCGTTGATCGCGTCCTTCAGCGTGGCGGCCCCCGCAGGGACCGGCACGACCTCGGCTCCCAGCATCTCCATGCGCACGACGTTGAGGTGCTGGCGGCGGACGTCGGTGGCGCCCATATACACCACGCACGGGAGACCGAAGTACGCGGCCGCGGTCGCGGTGGCCACGCCGTGCTGGCCGGCGCCGGTCTCCGCGATGACCCGCTCCTTGCCCATCCGGCGCGCCAGGAGGACCTGGCCGAGGGTGTTGTTGATCTTGTGCGCGCCGGTGTGCGCGAGGTCCTCGCGCTTCAACATGACGCGCGCTCCGACCCGCTCGGAGAAGCGGACCGCGTCGTACAGCGGTGTCGGCCGGCCGACCACCTCGCCCAGCAGCCGCTCGAGCTCGGCGCCGAACGACACATCGGACCGCGCCGTCTCCCACGCGCGTTCCAGCTCGTCCAGCGCGCCCATCAGTGCCTCGGGCACGTAGCGGCCGCCGAACTCGCCGAAGCGTCCGGTCGCGACCGCGTCTGCGGCCCGTGACGCTCCGGGGTCGCTCACGCCACTCCTCTCAGTAACCGCAGAGCGCTCGCCGGGTCGGGCGCGCGTACGAGCGCCTCGCCCACCAGGACGGCATGGGCGCCGGCGGCCTCGAGAGCCTCCACCTCGGCGCGGGCCGACACCCCGGACAGCGCGACCACCGTCGTGCCTGGAGGTAGCAACGGCGCCAGCTTGGCGGTGCGGTCCGGGTCGACCTCGAACGTCTCGAGGTCGCGATGGTTGACTCCGATCAGGGCCGCGCCGGCGTGGAGCGCTCGCTCCACGTCACGTTCGTCGTGCACCTCGACCAGGGGTTCCATGCCGAGCTCGAGGGCGCGATCGATCAGGTCGGGCAGCTCCGGACCCAGAGCGCGGACTATGAGCAGCACCGCATCGGCGCCTGCCGCGCGCGACTCGAGCAGCTGCACGTCTTCGACGATGAAGTCCTTGCGCAGCAGTGGCAAGCCGGCGGTCGCCGCCGCGGCAAGGTCGGCGAGGGACCCGCAGAACCAACGCGGCTCGGTGAGGACCGAGATCGCGACCGCGCCTCCGCGCGCGTAGGCAGCCGCCTGGCGTCCTGCGTCGAGATCGAGGTCGAGAGCGCCCCGGGACGGGGTCGCGCGTTTGATCTCCGCGATCAGCGAGCTGCCGGCCGCCTCTCGCAGGGCCGCGGCGAAGGGCTGAGCGCCCGAGGCCGCGGCCGCCGCCCGCCGAAGCGCGTCGTCTCCCGCCGCGCGTAAGGCTTCGGCACGCGTCCGCGCGGCGGCGACGAGCTCGGCGAGGTAGAGCACCGCTCGACCCTAACTTCCGGCCCCGATCAGGAGCTCCAGCAGCGCCGCGCCGAGGGCGCGAGGAGGACCGGCGACCGCGGTGAACGCGTAGCCCCCGTCCTCGAAGATCGCGCGGTCGAGGGCCGGTGGATCTCCCTCCCCGGCCGGCACGCGCGCCGCCCGCGCCGCCGAGAGGAACGCTCCCGCCGAGGCGCCCGACGCGGTCACGGGGCAGCGCTCGCACACCGTCGGGGCGAGGATGCCGGGGTCGAGATCGCGCTCTTCGAGCTCCCGCACCAGAGCGCGGGCGCCGAGCTGCCCTCCTCCCACCGGCGTCAGGTCGGCCCCGAGCGCGACGAACTGGACGCGGTGGTCGGGCGCGGCGACCTCGAGCGCGCGGGCGAGCTCGAGGAACAATCCGAGCGACGATCCCCCACCCCCGTCGGGACCGGTGTCGTAGGGCACGACCACGACCGTCTCGACACGCCCCTCGGGCAGCGCGACCACATTGGTCGACCGCACGAGGTCCTCGACCGGGACGGCGTCGAGCCGCACCACGTAGCCGGCCTGCTGGAGGTGGCCGGTCAGATAGGTCGCGGCGGCGAACTCCTCCTGCGAGCCTGCCGGTCGCAGCGGCACGTCGGTGTCGAACTGCTCCGCGTGCGCCCGCACGACCCGCGGGTCGATCTCGGGCGATCCCGAGGGCCGCGGCTGGGGGGCGACCCCCGGTCCCGGGCTGCACGCGCCGAGCGCGATCAGCGCCCCGAGGAGCGTGCATGCCGGCGCGGTCTTCATCGCCGCCGCTCTAACACAGCCCGAGCGTCCT
Organism: Actinomycetota bacterium; assembly: GCA_046262015.1. Lineage (GTDB taxonomy): Bacteria > Actinomycetota > CADDZG01 > CADDZG01 > WHSQ01 > JBHENN01. Next base: position 5,869 of record JBHENN010000047.1, read on the forward strand.
GCACCGACGGATCGTCCCCGGAGCCCAGAGCGCCGCTACTATGACGCCGACATGTCCGAGGGGGAACGAGCCATCGCGTGGACCGCGCTCGAAGAGGGCACGCCGGTCGTCGCGTCCGACGGGGAGGAGATCGGCCGCGTCGCGGTGATCATCGCGGACGAAGGCAAGGACATCTTCTCGGGGATCTCGATCAAGTCCGGGTTGCTCGGTCCGACCCGTCACATCCCCGCCGCGCTGATCGACGAGATCACCCCGTCGGCCGTGCGGCTCACCATCTCTTCTACCGAAGCCGAGGCTCTGGAGGACCACGCCGGCTGACCGCCGCACGCAGCCGTCACCGCGCGCCGGCTTCCGGACCCGCGCCCGCCCCCGCCACCGCTTGCAGCAGTACCTCGGCTTTGCGGCGCGTTTCGTCGGCTTCGGCCGCGGGGACCGAGTCGGCCACGACGCCGGCGCCGGCCTGAACGTACGCCCGGCCGCCGGTGGCGACGATGGTGCGGATCGTGATGCACGTGTCGAGGTTGCCGGAGAAGTCGAGGTATCCGACGGCGCCCGCGTACGGCCCCCTGCGGGTCCGTTCCAACGAGTCGATGATCTGCATCGCACGAACCTTCGGCGCGCCGGACACCGTCCCCGCCGGGAAGCATGCCGTCAGAGCGTCGAACGCGGTCTTGTCGTCCCGCAGACGGCCCGTGACGCTCGACACGATGTGCATGACGTGCGAGTACCGCTCCACGACCATCAGCTCCTCGACCGAGACGCTCGAGTAGCGAGCCACGCGCCCGACGTCGTTGCGCGCGAGGTCGACGAGCATGACGTGCTCGGCACGCTCCTTGTCGTCGGACATCAGGTCTGCCGCCAGCGCCTCGTCGTCCGCTTCGTCGACGCCCCGAGGCCTCGTCCCGGCGATCGGGCGGGTCACGATCGCGCCCTCCTGGACGCGCACCAACGGCTCGGGCGACGAGCCGGCCAGCTCGAACGCCGGATGCTCGCCGCGCTCGCCGAAGCGGAAGAAGTACATGTACGGGCTCGGGTTGAGCGTGCGCAGGATGCGATAAGCGCCGAACGCGCTGCCGGACAGCGGGACCTCGAACCTGCGACTCGGCACGATCTGGAACGCGTCACCGGCGTGGATGTGGTCCTTGCAGCGCGCGACCCACTCCTCGTAGAGATCGTCGGACACGGCGCACGAGCCGAGCGGGGCGGTAGACGCCTGCGCGGGCAGGGGCGGCGGGGCGTCGGGCACCGGGGTGAGCAGCCGCGCCGTCAGCTCGTCGCAGCGATCGGTCGCGTCGTCGTACGCGCGGTCGAGGTCCGTCTCCGGTCCGACCGACACGTTGGTTATGACGACCGCTCGCTGCCTCAGGTGGTCGAACACCGTGAGGCTGCGTGTGAGCAGCAACGCGAGGTCGGGTAGCGACAGGTCGTCGGGCGGCGCGCCGGGCAGGGATTCGAGCTCTCTCACGCAGTCGTAGCCGAGGAACCCGACCGCGCCCCCGTGGAACGGTGGGAGAGACGCGATCGCGGGGCCGCGGAGCGCGGCCAGGAGCCGCCGGACGTAGGCGAGCGGCGGTTCCTCCTCGGCGGGGAGCAGCGGCGCGTCGCCCTCTGCCCAGACCCTGCCGTCCTTGGCCGTGACCGTGGTGAAGGCATCGCCGCCCACGAACGAGTACCGGCCCCAGCGCTCGCCCCCCTCGACGCTCTCGAGGAGGAAGGCATCGGCGCCGGGCCGCTGCAGCCGCAGGAACGCGCTGACCGGGGTGACCGAGTCGGCCAGGACCTCCCGCCACACGGGGACCACCGCGTGCGACGCGGCGAGGCGCGTGAACTCGCCGCGGTCGGGGGCGGGAGGTATCAAGCCGGCCCGCGCCCTCCGGGTCCGCCGGACGTGTCCCCCGCGGGCTCCCCGAAGCTGCGGTAGAAGCACGACGTCTCGCCGGTGTGGCACGCGGGAC
>JBHENN010000048.1:0-13350 GCA_046262015.1 Actinomycetota bacterium
CGACGGACCTGCATCAGGGGGTGGTGTACGGCATCCGTACCGACGAGACCGATCTCGACGAGCGGCTGTGTACGCGCTTCGACTACGACGAGGCCCTCGGGACCGCTCTCAACCGTTTCTGCGTCCAGGCCGTGTTGGGCCATCCGCTCAGCGTGTACGGGCGCGGCGGCCAGACGCGCGGCTTCCTCAACATCGTGGACACGATCCAGTGCATCCGTTTGGCGATCGAGCATCCCGCGGCCACCGGCGAGTACCGGGTGTTCAACCAGTTCACGGAGCGGTTCTCGGTAAGTGACCTGGCGCAGCGCGTGGCCCGGGTGGGCGCCGCGTTGGGCATCAACGTGACGGTGGACAGGGTGCCGGATCCCCGCATCGAGGCCGAGGAGCACTACTACAACCCGGCGCACACCAAGCTGCTCGACCTCGGCCTGGAGCCGCACCTCCTGACCGATGACGTCCTCGCCCACCTCCTCTACACGATCGAGCGCTTCAAGGACCGGATCCTTCCGGAGACGATCGCTCCCAAGACGCTGTGGGCCCCCGGGGCTAGGCGCAGGAACCGGCCGTCTCCCGGCGAACCCTGAAACGAGAGACCTCTCGTGAAGACGGAGATGACGATGCGTAGGACGATCGTGTGCCTGGTGTCCGCCCTGCTCGTAGCCGGCCTCGTTGCCGCGCCGGCCACGGCCAAGAAGAAGAAGAAGGCGGTGCACGTGCAGGACTCGATCGAGGCGCGCCTGCTGCCCTTCCCCAAGTTGGCCTCATGGGGGGACCTGGTCGGCATCACGAAGCCCGGTTGCTCGGCGGGCCAGGAGGGGACGCACTGGGTGGGCGAGGAGTTCACCGCCCCCGGCAAGGGCACGCTTCGCTTCCACACGGAGAACTTCACCGGCGACTGGGACCTCTACATGTTCATGGGCGACACCCTCATTGCCCGGTCGGACGAGCCTCAGGTCAACCTGACCGCACCGGCCGAGCCCGCTCCCCCCGAGGAGGAGATCAAGCTGCCCATGAAGACCGGCCAGAAGGTGCTCCTGGTGGTGTGCAACTGGATGGGGCACCCGGATGTGAAGGCCCTGTACGAGGGCCACTTCATCAGGTAGGTCACACGCTGGTCAGCTTTCCCTGCGGGCGCTTGTAGAAGTCGCACGACCGGCCGGCGCTCTCGAACCCCAAACGGCCGTAGAGCTCCCGGGGCCAGTCGTCGGCGTCGGCCACGAGGAAGACGAGGTCGTGCCCGTCTTGAAGGGCGCGCCGCACCGCCGCGGTTATCACGGCCCGGGCGAGGCCCCTGCCGCGGAACTCGGCGAGGGTCGCGACCTCTTCCACCTGTGCCGTCGCCCCGTCGGAGTACAGGTGGCAGTAAGCCGCGGGCGCGCCGTCGACCCGGGCCATGAGGTAACGCACCGCGACCGCACGGGGTAGAAGAGTGGCGCGCTCGACGAGCTGACGCAGATCCTCTTCGTCTTCCGCATACGGCTGCCGGCGCGTCGACTCCTCGACAAGAGGTCTCAGGGTCTCCCATGTGACCTCCTCCACGGGCGCCGGCACGCGCTCTGGCGCGGGCGCCCTCTCGAGGACCATGGTCTCGAGGCGCGTTGCGCTCCATCCCAGCGCCTCGAAGCCGGGGGTGAGGTCGTCCGCGACCTGGGCGTCCTCGACGTAGACCTTCGGCGTCCGACCCTCGAGCCCGATGACGCGCATGACCTCGGCCTCGAGCTCGGCGGCCGTGGGCGCTTCGGGTGGATCCATCACCCGCAACCCGTTGAGGTCCCAGATGCGGTCGAATGCGTCGTTGAGGAAGAACGTGCCCCACCTCGACGCCACCGTCCGTTCCGCGAGCTTCTGCTGTATCGACCTCTCGAAGGCCTGGATCCGGCCGAGGGCGCCGGAGGTCAACCGCCGTGCTCGAGGGCGGCGATGATCGCGTCGGACATCTCGCCCGTCGTGGCGGGATCGCCCGTCGGGCGCAGGTCTCCGGTCCGCACCCGTCCGTCCGCCAGCACACGGGCGACCGCCCGCTCGAGGCGGTCAGCGGCGTCTTTTTCTCTCAGGTAGCGCAACATCAGGACGGCCGACAGGGTCATGCCGACGGGATTCGCCAGTCCCTTGCCCGCGATGTCCGGGGCCGAGCCGTGCGTGGGCTCGAACACGGCGTAGTCCTTTCCCAGGTTCATCCCGGGCGCGACCCCGAGCCCGCCCACCAAGCCCGCGCAGAGGTCCGAGATGATGTCCCCGTACAGGTTCGACAAGACGATGACGTCGAGCTCTTCTGGGTGCCAGGCGAGCCACATGGCGAGCTCGTCGACCTGCATCGCTTCGAACCCGACCTCGCGGTAGTCGCCGGCGAGCCGTTCACCGGTATCGAGCCACACGCCGTCCGAGAACTTCATGATGTTCGCCTTGTGCCCCAGAGTCACCTTGCGCCGGCGGTGGCGCTTCGCGTACTCGAACGCGAATTCCACGATCGCGTGCGTGGCTCCGATGGAGATGGGCTTGACCGACACTCCCGCATCGACCGCGAGGGCGTAGCCGTGCATGTACTTGAGATAGCCGCGGAGCTTGGCGAGGTTGTCCGAACCCATCTCGAACTCGATCCCCTCGTAGAGGTCCTCCGTGTTCTCCCGGACCACAACGATGTCCACATTGGAGAAACGCGCCGGCACACCGGGGTAGAGCCGGCACGGACGGACGCTCGCGTAGAGGTCGAGCTCCTGGCGCAGCGCCACGTTGATCGAACGGAAGCCGGTGCCCACCGGGGTGGTCACGGGGCCCTTGAGCGCAAGACCGTTCCTCCGGATCGAGTCGAGCACGTGCGGGGGCAACGGGTCCTTGTGGGTGGCGAGGGCGGGTGCTCCGGCCTCGTGGACCTCCCACTCGATCCCAACCCCCAGCGCGTCGACGGCGCGCCTCGTGGCATCGGCGACCTCCGGCCCGATGCCGTCTCCCGGGATCAACGTGACGGTCGGCATCGAGTCAGGATATTCGCGCGGCCTTAGCCGTCGTCTCGGCGGGACGGCGGAATGCCGCCCGTTCTGACATCCTTCGTCGGAGAATCGAACGAGAGCGCCGACCGAAAGGGGATCGACCGGTGGCTACATCCGCAACCGCACGGCGAGGCGGGTTGGACGGCTACTTCAAGATCACCGACCGCGGGTCCTCCGTGCGGACCGAGGTCATCGCGGGGCTGACGACGTTCATGACGATGGCCTACATCTTGTTCCTCAACCCGCTGATCCTCTCGATCCCAGACCGCGAGGGGACCACCCTGGCGCCGGAAGCGGTGCTGACGGTGACCGCGCTGGCGGCGGGTATCACGACGATCGCGATGGGCCTCTTCGCGAACTATCCCTTCGCGATCGCGGCCGGGCTCGGCTTGAACGCGGTCGTGGCCTTCCAGCTCGTCGGCGGAGGGCTCACGTGGCCGGAGGCGATGGGCGTCATAGTCACCGAGGGGATCATCATCTTCATCCTGGTCTTGACCAAGTTCCGCCAGGCCGTGATGGAGGCGGTTCCGCTCCCGCTCAAGCACGCGATCGCGGTAGGGATCGGGTTGTTCATCACGATCATCGGTCTGGTAGACGCCGGATTCGTGACCCGACCCGAGGCCTCCGGCGGTCCGCCGGTGCAGCTTGGCACCGGAGGTGAGCTTCGGGGATGGCCGGTCCTCGTCTTCGTCATCGGGCTCCTCCTGATCATCTTCCTGTACACGCGCGGCGTCAGGGGGTCCTTGCTGATAGGCATCCTCGCCAGCACCGCCCTGGCGGTGGTCGTCAACGAGACGTTCCTCGACGGCGAGGGGTTCCAGGGCAAGGCGACCTTCGGGACGCTGATCGATGTACCCACCGGAGAGAACTTCTCGTTGATAGGGAACTTCTCGTTCGGGTTCTTCGCGGAGATGGGTGCGATCGCGGCGGTGCTGGCGATCTTCACGATCATGCTCTCTGACTTCTTCGACACCATGGGCACGGCGATCGGGCTGGGGCGAGAAGCGGATCTGCTGGACGACGAGGGGCGCTTGCCCAACGTCGATCGGGTCCTTGCGGTCGACTCGGGTGCCGCGATCGTCGGCGGGGCGTTCTCCGCATCCTCGAACACGACCTATATCGAGAGCGCATCGGGCATCGCCGAGGGCGGACGCACGGGGCTCACCGCCGTCGTGGTCGGGGTGCTGTTCCTTCTCTCGGTGTTCCTGTCACCTCTCGCCGGGATCGTGCCCTTGCAGGCCGCGGCGCCCGCTCTCGTCATCGTCGGGTTCTTGATGATGACGACGGTGCGCGAGATACCCTGGGACGACCTCGATCTCGCGATCCCCGCCTTCCTCACGATCGTTGTGATGCCCTTCACCTACTCGATCACCAACGGGATCGGCGCGGGGTTCGTCGCGTACGTGTTCATCCAGGTGACCCGTGGCCGGGCCCGCGAGGGAGTCCGCCCGATGATGTGGATCGCGGCGATCGCGTTCCTGATCTACTTCGCGATCTTCTATGTCCGGGACTACCTGACCTAGGACGTGCCGGCGGAGGTCCCACCGGTGAGCTGATGGATCAACGCTCTCCCCTCGTGGTCGTCGCGTTGGGCGGGAACGCGATGCAGGATCCGCGTGGTGACGACTCGGTCGAGGGCGATTTCGCCCGAACCGCCGAGACGGCGCGCAACCTCGCTCGGCTGGTGGCACGCGAGGGGTGCCGGCTCGTGGTGACTCACGGGAACGGGCCCCAGGTCGGGAACCACCTGCTACGCAGTGAGCTCGCGAACCGGCACGCGGGCGTGCCGTTGCTACCTCTCGAGGTGTGCGTGGCCGATACCCAGGGCGGGATGGGCTACATGCTGCAGCAGTGCCTGACCAATGCATTGCACGAACAGGACTTAGGGGCGGTCGTGGTCTCGGTGGTGACGCTGGTGGTGGTCGACGAAAAAGACCCCGCGTTCGCTCGGCCCGACAAGCCGGTCGGCGAGATGATCCCGGCCGAGCAGGTCGAGGAGCTGCAGGCGCTCGGATGGCAGCTGAAAGAGGACCGGGTGCGGTCCGGGTGGCGTCGCGTCGTCGCGTCTCCCGATCCGAAGGAGATCGTCGAGGCGGAGGCGATCCGATCGCTCGTACAGCAGGGGATCGTCGTGATAGCTGCCGGCGGAGGAGGGATCCCGGTGGTGCAGCGGCCGTCGGGGGAGCTCGCGGGGGTCGGCGCGGTCGTGGACAAGGACCTCGCGTCCGCTCTGCTCGCGAGCGACCTCGAAGCCGACGCGCTCCTGATCCTCACCGACGTGGAGCACGTGGCCGTGGGCTACGGCTCACCGGCAGAGCGGCCGATCGAGAGCCTCACGGTCGCCGAGGCACGCGCGCATCAGGCGACCGGCGAGTTCGCTCCCGGCAGCATGGCGCCCAAGGTCGAGGCGCTGTGCAGGTTCGTCGAGCGGACGGGCAACGTCGGACTCATCGCGGCGATCGCGCAAGCCGAGCACGCCCTTTCGGGGAGCACCGGCACCCGGATCGTGCCGGCGCGCCCCTGAGTGTGACCCGCGCCACGGCGGGTGGACTCAAAGCGCCTCACGGTCCTGTCGATGCGCGCGCTCACGATCCTCTTGGCCCTCGTCCTCACGAGCATGTCGGCGGCCGCGCGCGCAGCCGCCGGTCCCGGAACCGCATGGCTGGTCCCGCCGGTCGACGGGCCGGTCGTTCGCCGATGGCAGGCGCCGCGGAGCGATTGGGGGCCGGGGCATCGAGGGATCGACTACGCGGTGCCCGCGGGGACTGCCGTGCGAGCCGCAGGTGCGGGCACCGTCACGTTCTCGGGGACCGTCGCCGGCATCGGCGCGATCACGATCGATCACGGCACCGGGCTCACGACGACCTACTCCTCTCTGGCCCGTCGTTACGTCGAACGCGGCCAGAGGGTTGGAGAGGGTGCGTGGATCGGGACCACGCAGGTACCTCACCCGGGAGCCGACCCGGGGCTGCACTTCGGGGTGAAGCTGGGCGGTGCGTACGTCGACCCCGGCACGTACCTCGGGCCGACCGTCGCAGCGGATGCGATCCATCTCGCGCCTCTGATCTGGGAGCCGTCGGAGGCGTGGGGGAGCGCGCTCAAGGGCGCGCTGGATCATGGTGGGGCGGGCGCGCCCGACGCTGGTTGCATGGACGCGGTCGACCTCGAGCGAAGCGACGTTCCGCCCAACGGCAACGTTGCGGTGGCGGTCGCCGGGATCGCCAGTCGCACCGAGGGAGAGGACGCCGCTGATATCTACGAGGACGGACCCGAGGTCCTCGGCTACCGGTCATCGGATGTCTACCGTTTCTCCTACAGGGGTAGCGGCGACGCCGATCTGCACGAGGACTACGCGCGGTCGGACACGTACGGCGACCTTCGAGGCGCGGCCGGCAAGCTACGCGACCTGCTGGCCGCCATAGCAGAGCGACACCCCGGCCGGGACGTCGACCTCATCGCACACTCGCAGGGCGGCATCGTCGCGCGCCTCTATCTCGAGAAGCTTGCTCGGAGCTGGGACCCCGATCTGCCCCACGTCGACCACCTCGTGACCTTCGCAGCCCCGCACCGCGGCGCGCCGCTTGCATCCAACATCGAGACGCTCGAACGCGAGACCCTCACCGGACCCCTACTGGTGCGCGCCGGATCGTGGTTGTCTCGGCGCGATCTGCCGGTGCCCGATCCTGCGTCGCCGGCGGCGGCCCAGCTGGCGCCGGCGTCGCGCCTGATGGCCGATCTCGCCGCCGAGGACGTCTCCTTCGGGACGAGGGTGCTGGCGCTCGCGATCCCGAACGACGTGATCGTCCCGGCCGACAGATCGCTGTACCCGGGCCGCACCAGCCGGGTGGTTCCACCTGCGGGGGCGAACGGCCACAGCGCGATCGTGCGCTCGCCGGAGGCGCGCGCCCTCGCCCATTCTTTCCTCGCGGACGGCCGCCCGTCGTGTCCCACGACCTGGGACCTGTGGGGTCCCCGGGTCGGTGCTGGCGTGGGCTGGGCCGAAGGGCGCCTCGGCGGGCTCTACGGGCGGGCGGAGGGCGCCGCCATCGACGCCATCACGCGCCTGCCGGGAGCGGGGGACGCCGTCGGCGATGTGGTCCGTCTCTTGCGGCCCGAGGCAACCGGCCGGTGGTGATCCGGGGAGCCGGGGAACGGGAAAGAGCCCCCTCCGCTGGGGGGATGGGCGGATCGCGGAGAGGGCTCCAAACCCGAAGGGGTGGTTCCTGGAACCTATTCTGGACCACCGGGTCAAGTCCCTCAAGCCCGAGGCGAGCAGAGAAGAACGGGCAGACTTTGTGCCTGGGGCACTAATCCGGCCTATCGGGCCCCTTCCCTCTAGTCTGGGGGACCGTGACCGTCAACCGTCTGCCGCTGACCGGGCCCGGCATGGAATCTGAGTTCGACCGCATCGAGATCCGGCGCAGCACCAGGCGCAAGAAGACGATCTCGGCGCAGATAGTGGGCGACGCTCTCGTGGTCCACGTACCCGAGCGTCTGTCACGCGCCGAGGAGCAGGAGTGGGTCACCGTCATGGCCGCTCGGATGGCCGAGCGCCGGCGCAGGGACCGCCTCAACTCGGACGGCGCCCTGGCGGTGAGAGCGGCGGAGCTGGCCGACCGCTACCTCAGCGGCATCCGCCCGAAGGACATCGGCTGGGTCACCAATCAGCGATCGCGCTGGGGCTCGTGCTCTCCGGCCGAGGGCTCTATCCGCCTGTCGGTCGCCCTCGCCGACCATCCGGCATGGGTGCGGGACTACGTCATCGTGCACGAGCTGGCTCACCTGCTTGTCCCGGACCATTCCGAGCGCTTCTGGGCGCTCGTCGATCGTTACCCCCTGACCGAGCGAGCGCGCGGCTTCCTCATGGCGAAGGGGATGGAGGAAGGATAGGCCGCTAGGGCTTCCAGAACACGATCTCATCGACCCCGCCGCGTTCGAGGATGCCGACCGCGAGGGCCGCCCGCACCCCTTTGCCGCCGGCGATGACGACCGGCCCGTTGTGCCGCGCCACCTCGTCGCGGCGCGGCCACAGCTGCTCGATCGGGATGGTCGTCGCGTCCTTGATCTGTCCCGCGCCGGGATCGCACACGTCGAGGATGAGCGGCCTGCGGTCCTCGGGATAGGTGCGCCCGCGGCGATCGCCCGAGACCACCTCGGTCGACGCCGGCGTGCCCCGTGCCGCGGCCCACCCGTTGATGCCGTCTTCGACCTTCCCCACGACGGCGAATCCCTTGCCGCGCAGGGCGGCCGCCGCGTGGGCCACATCGCCGGCACCGAGGTCAAGAAGGATGAGCGGCAGGTCGAGCGGCAGACAGTCACGCGCCCGCGAGGGCATCCCCGGTCCCCACTCGTACTGCAGGTCGATCGACCCCGGGATGTGGACGTCGAGGTAATCCTCGACCGGGCGCAGGTCGACGAACGCCGCGCCCGCGTCGTGGTGCGCGAGTGCTTCCTCGATCGTCAGATGTTTCAGCGTGGTCCGCACGCGCGTACTCATACCAGAAGGGCCCCATACTGAGCGGCGTGTTCGGAGTCCTGGCTCTCATGCTTCTGCTCGTACCGCTGGCGGAGATCCTCGTGCTCGGCCGGGTCGCGGGGTCGATCGGGTGGGGCCCGACGCTGCTTCTTCTGCTCGCCCTCTCGGTAGCGGGGGCGTGGCTCCTGAAGCGCGAAGGGTCGCTCGTGTGGGATCGCCTGCGGGCCACGCTCGCGCGCGGCGAGATGCCTACCCGCGAGGTCATGGACGGTGCGCTCGTGCTGGTCGGCGGGGCGCTGCTGCTCACCCCCGGCTTCCTCACCGACGTGGTGGGTTTCCTGTGCGTGATCCCGGCGACCCGCGGGATCGTGAGGACGGCTGTGCGCCGGGTGGTCGGATTTTTGACCCTGCGGCGCTTCGGCGTTGCGGGCGAGGTCGGACGGCGTGTCTACAGCGCCCGGGCGACCAGGGTCCGCAGGAGGTACGACGACCCTACGAGGCAGAGGTACGACGACCCTACGAGGAAGAGGACTCCTCCGACGGCGCAGGCTCCGCCGCTGGAGCCTCCTGCTTCTCCTCCGCGAGCGGGCCGGGGGGGCGAGGCCGGTTCTCGGGATAGGGGATGACCGGCCCGACGCGTCCCTGCTCCGGATAGGCGCCGCGGTCGAAGTCCGAGCGGGTGCGCTGGTACGAGTTCATCCGCACGCGCGTCGTCTCCGGGTACTCGCCTTCGTGTACGGGCACGCCGAGCGTATGCGCCGCGGCGCGCGCCTCGTCCTCTGAGTGGTAGACCCACCGCTGCCACTCGCCACGGCCGCCGACGAGCACGAGCTGGGTGTCGTGCAACCCGATCCGGACGATGACGGCTTCGGTCCCATCGCGATCGCGCGCGACGAACTGCTCGGGCCGCCGGATCCGCTGGTCTCCCTCAGGTTGTCCTTCGAATGGCCACGCGCGCGCCACGGGTTGCTCCTCTCGCAAGGTCAGATGACCAGGCCTCCATCGACGCACAGGACCTGTCCGGTGATGTAGTCAGACTCGGGCGACGCCAGGAACACGAACGCGGGAGCGATCTCCTCCGGCGCGCCGTAACGTCCGAGAGCGAAGCGTGCCAGCCGCGCCTTGGCCGCGACCTCGTCCTGCAGGAGCGGCTCCGTCATCGCGGTGAGCGCCGCGGGTGCGATGGCGTTGACGTTGATCGCCAGCTTGCCGAGCTCTCGCGCCCACGTCTTCGTAAGTCCGACGATGCCCATCTTGGCGGCGGCGTAGTTGGCTTGTCCGGCCGCACCCACCAGTCCCGATGCCGAAGTGACGTTCACGATCTTGCGGTGGTAGGGCGTGCCGGCTTCGATTTCAGCCTTGGCGACGGGGCGCCAGTGGCGGATCGCGGCGCGCCCGCATGCCCACGTTCCCTTGAGGTGGACCTGGATCACGTCGTCGAAGTCCTCTTCGGACATGTTGTGCGTCATCCGATCCCGCAGGATGCCGGCGTTGTTGACGAGCACGTCCAGACGGTCGAACGTGTCGAGCGCCGACCGCAGCACCGCTTCGCCTGCGTCCACGGTTCCGATCGGGTGATGGTCGGACGCCGCGGACCCTCCGGCCTCCGCTATCTCCTTCACGACCGCATCGGCGGCCGCGCCATCGGCGTCGTTCACGATCACTCCCGCGCCTTCGGCGGCGAACGCGAGCGCGACGGCGCGCCCTATCCCCCGCCCGGCTCCGGTGACGATGCAGGCCCTGCCTTCCAATCGGGGAGACATGAGCGGCATCTTAAGTCTCGGTAGGATCGCCTCTATGAGTGAGAGCAAGAAGGTTCGTCTTACCCAGGTCGCCTACGACCGCCTGCAGCAAGAGATCGCGGAGCGGGAAGGCGACGCGCGCAGCAAGATCGTCGAGGACATCGCCTCGGCCCGCGCTCACGGTGACCTCAGCGAGAACGCCGAGTACCACGCGGCGCGCGAGGAGCAAGGCAAGAACGAGAGCGAGATCCGGCGACTCCGCCAGAAGCTGGAGAGCGCCGAGATCATCGAGAGCGAGGACGACGGCGTCGCGGGTCCGGGCAAGCTGGTCACGCTTCGCTACGAAGGTGACGACGAGCTCGAGACCTACCTCCTCGGCGAGCGCGAGGAGCGCCGCGGGGACCACCCGCTCTTGACGCCCGAATCACCCGTCGGTCGCGCGCTGGTGGGCCGCAGCGCCGGAGAGACCGCGGTGGCGACAACCCCCCGGGGCGAGCTGAAGGTCGAGATCGTCGAGGTCAACACGCTCTAGCCGCGCCGCCGCGATCCTCCTGCGGGCCCGCCCGTGGGCGGGCGAAGGGCACACCTATCTCCCCGGAACGGGTTCAGCGCGCCCGGATGCCGCCCCGGAAGACCAGGCGGGGGCGGGTAAGGCCCGCCGGGTCGCGGTCGAGATCGCCGTCCAGCGCGACGAGATCGGCCGGCGCGCCGGGCTCGAGCACCCCCGCCCCGGCGAGCCCGAGCCACTCGGCCGCATCCACGGTGGCGGCCGCGACGACGGCGCGCGCCGACAAGCCCGCCTCCCGCAGTGCGCCCACCTCGAGTGGATCGATGCCCGGTCGCGGACCCGCATTCCCGAGGTCGGTGCCGTAGACGATCCGTCCGCCCATGCCGACGAACCGGCGGAGGTTCTCGACGGCGATCGCGCGGTCGCCTCCGGCGCGGATCGAGAGGGTGGGGACGACGGTCATGCCGGTGGCAACCATCGCCTCCAGCAGGGCATCGGGGATCCCCTCAGGGGTCATGAGCATGTGCGCCAGCTCGTCCATCCCCGCGTCGAGCGCCTTCTCGAGCTCACTCACCCCGGCTACGTGTCCTGTGACCTTCAGACCGCGGTCGTGGGCTGCGGCGACGATCGTGGACAGGACGGCAAGGTCCAGCGTGGGGCCCGCCGGTGGGTTCAGCGCCACCTTGATCACCGTCGCGCCGAGGGCCGCTACCCGCTCTACCATCGGCTCGGCCCGGGCGGGCGAAGCAACCTGTAGGCCGGTGCCTGCCGGCGCCCAGGCGGCACGCGTCGGATAGCCGCCCGGCGCGGTGAGGATCGGCCCGGCGGCGAGTACCCGGGGTCCCTCGAACGACGGCGCTGCCGCGCGTTCGACAAGGGGGAAGATCAGCTCCGGCGGCCATCCGAGATCGCGGACGGTGGTGACGCCGCCTCGCACCACCTCTTTTGGAGAAGCGAGCCCGATGTGGACGTGAGCGTCGATGAAACCCGGGACCAGGGTGGTACCGGCAGCGTCCACCGCGACCGCCCCGTCCGGGACCGGCGTCGCGGCCCGTGCCCCCACCGCGGCGATGGCTCCGTCGACCATCACGACGACCGCATCCGGCACCGGTGAGAGGCGGGGCCCGACCCAGGCCGTGGCCCCTACTACGGCGACCGGGCCGGACGGCGTTCCGAGCAAGCCGACCCCCTCCCTTACTCTTGGGGCTTGCAGACCATCACCGACGAGGTCGTCACTCTGACAGAAGGCCGGGGGCAGCCATGGAACGTGAGGAGATCATCTGGGAAGGGCGGATCGGCTCGACCCCCTTGAGGGTGGGCGTTCCGAACGCCGGCAGGATCATCGCCGAGTGGGACACTCCCGGCGGCCAGCGGCACAAGGTGGCCGACTCGATGGAGGAGTTCGAGCGGGCGGTGCTGTTCCAGCTTCTGCTCGCCGCCGGCGACACCGACGAGTCCGCGACGGCCGAGGTCGTGGCCGCGGTCCGCAAGGCACAGTCGGAGCGTCCGGCACCACCGCCGGAGGCGACGGTCAGACGCAGGAAGAACCCCAAGGCCCGGCAGCACCGCCGCTCCCGCACGCCACCCCGCCGCCGCTAGCCACCCCTCCGGCCGCCCACTGGGTGATTGGCGATACCTACGCGTACGCTAGCGGGATGACCGACCCGGCGGCCGTCGCGGTGCTCACGGCCCTGGCGCGCGGGGCGCTCGGCGCCGGGTACCGGCCCGAGGTGCCGGCCGAGATGTTCCGCACGCTCTCGCAGGTCCCGTCCGAGACCGACCGTCGCCGTCTCCTCGCCGCGCTTCGTGCGCTGAGCACCAAGCCGGGGGCGCTCTTGCTCACCGGCGCGCCGGTGCCGGTGTCGTGGTTGTCGCCGGCGGCGGCAGAGGCTCTGCTGCAGAGATGGAAGGCGAGCCGCCTGAAGTTCCGGCGCGATCTCGCGGGCACCGCGCTCGCTCTGGCGACCTCGGCGCTGTATGGGCACCCCGGGGCGGAGTGGGAGCGCATCGGTTACCCGGGACCGCTCGGGCCGCCCCCCGACGAGCCCAAGAGGCTGACCCCTCTGGAGGTCACGAACGACGAGGTCCTGCGTTGCGACGTGGTGATCGTCGGCTCGGGCGCCGGCGGAGCGTGCGTCGCCGCGCTCCTGGCGCGCTCCGGTCTGGACGTCGTGGTGCTCGAACGGGGGGGCTACCGGTCCGAGTCCGACTTCACCCACCTGGAGTCCGACTCGATGCGGGACATGTACCTCTACGGCGGGGTCCTCGCCATCGAGGGTGAGGTCACGGTGGGCACCCTCGTCGCGTTCAACGCCTACGTGCTGCTCTTGCAGACCCCGTTCCGCACCCTCGGCTTCTTCCTGATGCTGGGCCAGCGGGCACGGGCCTCGGCCGGGCGGATCTACGAGCTGCTCGACGAGCCGGTGACCATCGCCGACCGGCCCGGCGCCGTCGACCTCGTCGAACCACGCGGCGAGGTCCGCTTCCGCGACGTCTCGTTCGCCTACCCCCACCCCGACCGCACGGGGCGCCGCCCCATCGTGCTGGCCGGGTTCGACCTCGCCGTCGCGCCCGGGGAGGCGGTGGCCGTCGTCGGCGCCACCGGCAGCGGCAAGTCCACCGTCACCCGCCTGCTCG
>JBHENN010000049.1:0-11656 GCA_046262015.1 Actinomycetota bacterium
GTCGGTCGCCGACGAGCATCCGGGATCGTCGGGGAAGTCGACCAGCCCGTCGCCGTCGTTATCGAGGTTGTCGTCACAACCGGGAGGGGCCGGTATCGAGCCGGTCCACGTCTTGGTGGAGGTATCGGTGTAGACCGCCCCGCTCGGTCCCCGGGTCGAAGACGTCACGGTCATCTCCCCGGCTGTATTGGAGGTCACGCCGAAGGTGAATTGTCCGCTGTCGTCGGTCCTGTAAGTCGCGGTGCAAGTTCTGGTCAGCTCGGTCCCACTCCCGCTCTCGGTACAGGTGACGTCCGGCGGGACCCGCGAGTTGTTCGGCCCCGAGCCCGGGGGCGCGTCGCAGAATCCGATGGCGGTGGTGGTCTGACCGCTCGTAACGGTGGTCGTCTGGCCGGTCTGCTGCGAGATCGTAACCGTGACCGCCTGGCCGGCCACCGCCTGCTGATCTGCGCCTGTCACCGTGGTCGTGAACGGGTTGCAGGTGCGGACGACCGCGGTGTCGGTCGGGGGCTGCTGGTCGACCGTGTAGGGCTCGGTCGGCTGTGCGGTCTGCGCCCCCGCGTTCCCCGTCATGGGCAACAGGAGCGCTAGAGCGGTTACGAGCACGACCGAGATCGCCGTCGACCTGCTGATGGTTCTCAAGATCGCGCCCCCTTGTTTGACCCCGATGCGGCGCGCTCCGGGCGGCACGCCGATCCCCGCCGCATAACGGCGTGGAGTTCTAGCGTTCCCCCCGCACGCGCGGGGGAAACCCTCCTCGCCCGATCGCCCTTGGAAAAGCGGAGGGGCCGACCCACCGATGGGGCCGGCCCCTCTTGTTGTGGAACTCCTTCCCGCGGCGCGGGCGAGAACCCTCGTCTACCCGCTGGTTACCGCTCGCACCTGATGATCTGGTCGTCGCCGCGGCCGCCCTGGCAGGTGTCGGTGTCGCGTCCGCCGTCGAGCTGGTCGTCGCCGCTGCCGCCCCGCAGGCTGTCGTTGCCGGCGCCGCCCTTGAGGATGTCCTGGTGCCGGCCGCCCTGAAGGCTGTCGGCGCCACCGCGGCCTCTCAAGGTGTCGATGCCCTTGTTGCCCTTGAGCCCGTCCCTACCCTTATCACCGGAGACGATGTCGTTGCCGCCACCGCCCGCCGCAGCGTCGTTACCGCGGCCACCGCTGATCTGGTCCTTGCCACCGTTGCCCAGGATCTGGTCGGCACCAGCGAGGCCACAGATGATGTCGCCCTGGTCGCTGCCCTGGAGCACGTCGTCAGACGGTGTACCCACGATCACGAACCCGGTGCCGTCCAACTGCGGCGTCCTGGTGCCCTGGGCGAAGCCGGTGCAAGCACCGCTGCCCACCGTCGGCCCACCCGTCTCGGAGTCGTCGTTGGCGTTGAGGCATTCCGGGTCGTTCGGGAAGTCGACGAGCCCGTCACCATCGTTGTCGACCCCGTCGCTGCACTGCGGTGCTCCTGCGCCCGCCTCAGAGTTGTCGGCGGCGCTCTCGCACTGCGGGTCGTTCGGGAAGTCGATGAACCCGTCGGCGTCGTTGTCGACCCCGTCGCTGCACTGCGGGTTCACGACGCCGCTCTCGGTGACGCGCTTCTGGACGGTGTCGCACTCCGGCTCGGCGACGTTGTTCGCCGTCGGGTCGTCCTGCAGACAGACCGTGATCAGGTCGTTGCCCTGACGGAACGACTCGATCGTGGCGCTCGCCGTGCCCGTCTGGGTGGTCTCGTTCGGCGGGTTCGGCGTGAACCGCGTCGCGGTCAGCTCGCCACCGCCCGAAGGCGCGATGAACCACTGCAGACGGCCGTTTTCGGCGGGCTCGGTCGACACCAGGTTGCCCAGCGCGTCGTAGGTGCACGCCAGCAGGTTGTCGAAGTCACCGATCTGGTTCTCCCGGAACTTGTCCCCGGTGAGGCAGGGGTCGGGTCCGGTGTCGGTGCCGGCGAATACCAGCCGCACCTGCGACGGCGCGGTCTGCCACGTCTTGACGACCGTGTCGCGGAGCTCGCCCGCGCAGCCGAACGGGTCGGTCCCGAAGCCGGGGTCGCTCTCGTTGCAGGCGGTCACCGTCTGGGTGCCCACCGTGTCGCTGGTGATCGACGCAGACGCGATGCCGTTGGCGTCGGTCGCCGTGGTGCACGAGTCGGTCTCGTTGGCGCCACCGGTCGGACCGGTGCCACCCACGCCGCCGCCCACCGGGTTACCGGGGCCGCAGTCGAGGATCTGGCCCACTCCGTCGGACTCGAACGTGACCGTGCCCACGAAGGGCGTGCCGAACTGGTCGGTCAGGCAGGCCACGACCACCTCGATGTCCTGGAGCTGGTTGGTCTCGGCGTTGTCCTGGTTGGTCCGGCAATCGGCGCCGCCCACGTCGAACGTCGCGCCGACGGTCTGCGTCGCACGCGGCTGGGCGAGCGCGTAGTGCTCGTCGTAGACGCAGATGTTCTCAGCGAACGTCTGCGGCGTCGCCTCGGCCGGGTCATTCGGTGTGGGGCCCGTGCCGGCGACAGCGTTGTTGACGAAGTCGTCGTTGGTGCACTCCAAGACGTCGTCCCGGCCGTTGCCGAAGATCGCGACGTCGACGTCGCTGTCCTTGGTCAGACCGGTGTTCGTGAACACCGCGGTCCACACGATGAAGTCGTCGCCCTCGGTCGTGGTGCCCTGGGTGTTGACCGGGCCCTCGAACACGTAGTCGGCGTAGATATCGCAGCCCTCGGGCCCGTTGGTCGGGTCCGCGAGGTCGTCGAGGCACGCCGACGCGTTCGTGACGTCACCGCTGGTGGTGAAGCGCAGCGTGAAGCTGTCCGCCGGGATGATGTCGCCGTGCTCGAGCTCCTGGAAGTCGTTGGGCTCGGTGCACGCGCCGTTCGGGTTGACGCCGCCCTGGTCGGGCGCCGCGGTCGTCTGCTCGGTGTAGCAGATCCCGGTGATCTCGCCGGTCGAGAGCTGCGGCCCGAACTGGCCGGTGTTGGGGTCGACGTTCTGGGCGTCGTCGAGGTGGACGTCCTCGACCTCGTCGAGGGTGCAGTTCGCCGGGCCGACGCCCGGGTCGGGCGGGCCGACGCACGCCTGCACGACCATGTCGTACTCGAGGCCGGTCTCGAGCGTGTCGACCGGGATGTTCCAGAAGACGTCGAACGCGGCGACGTCGTGGACCCCGCCGGCGATGTTCGGCGTCGTGTCGGTCCCGATCGGGGCGCACTCGTTCGGGTCCTGGATGCTTCCGGCGCCGGTGAAGTTGCTGCAGTAGAAGAACGTTGCCTGCGTCGCGTCGGCATCGGCGACCGCGGTCAGGTGCGCCGCGGTGTCGGAGCCGTCGAACGCGTCGCTGAGCTGGTCCTTGTCGAGGAACTGCTCGGGCATGAAGAACGATACGGCGTCGACGACCTCGTGGGTCGCCTGCGCCGGGGCCGCGAACGCCAGGAGCCCGGCGACCAGCGCCAGCACCCCCAGCGAGCTACACAGTTTCGTGTGTCTCTTATGCAAGTGCTACCTCCCTGTTGTGGTGCCTGATTACGGTCCCTGCGTGCTGCTTGGTGGTGGTTCCTGTGTTACCGCGGACTTAACGGCGTGCCGCGGCCCTGCGCTGATCTTCCGTTCTTCGCCTCTCGTACCGGCGACCCCCTTGATCGACCCGATGTAACAGAAGCTCTTCTCGGCGCCCGGCCTGTACCTCATGCCCGGCCCTGCTAGGTACAACGAACATCGGCCTCGAAAGTTGTAACGATTTCGCTGCGTACGACCCGGTTTCTTGCCGGGCCTCGGTGAACGGCGCGCCGAAGCCGCGCCGTCTCTGTGCGTTGTAGCCTGATTACGGAGCGATGTCAAGGCTCGGGGGGGGATGTCCGGTTCGTCCCGAACCAGGGCAACCTGGGGCCGGTCCCGGCCCTCGGAGGGCGGGGCAGGTCACGGCTAGACTCCCGACCGCTATGGCCGCCTCCCGAGGTACACGCCGATGCGAGCCGTGATCCTGGAGCACGGCCCGCGCGTCCGGCGGCTCGTGCTGCTAGGGATGATCGCCGCCATACCGCTCGTGATCGTCCGGATGGTCAACGACCCGATCAACGTCCCGAAGCTGACCCTGCTCATGGTCGGGACCACGGTGGTCGCGGCCATCCGGGCGGCGGAGCTCACCCAGGGGGCCAGCCGGGGGGGGCTCGACCGCATGGCGCTGCCCGGGCTGTTCCTGGCGGCCCCGCTACTGCTGGCGTGGCTCGTGAACCCGCATCGCGGCTGGACGCTGTTCGGCGAGTACGGCCGCTTCCAAGGGCTCGTCCCCTACCTCGTCTTCATCGCGTTCGGTGTCCTGGTCGCGGATGCCTTCGCGGGCCAGACCCGCCCCCTGCTGTGGGCCGTAGCCGCCGCGGGAGGTGTCGCGGGAGGCCTGGCGCTCCTCCAGAGACTGGGGATCGACCCGGTCCCCGGGTACGCGGGAAGCCCCTACGAGCGCGCCGCCGTGTCGACGTTCGGGAACACGAACTTCGCCGGCGGGGTCCTCGCCATCGCCCTGCCGGTGACCCTCGTCCTCGCGGCGACGGAGCGGCCCCGCCGGACCCTCGCCTGGGCGGGGGCCGCGGCGACGGCCGCCGGGCTCGCCGCCAGCATCAGCCAAGGCGCGTGGGCGGCCGGGGTCGCCGGGGTCGCGGTCGGCGCCGGCTTCTGGTTGGCGCCGCGGTGGCGCCTGGCACGGGTCGCCGGTGTAGCCGTAGGGGCGTTGGTGCTCGGCGCGGTAGTGGGGAGCGTCCTCGTCTCGGCGCTGCGTCCGGGCCTCGACCTGCACCGCAACGTGGAGGTGCGCTCGGACCTGTGGAGGTCGGCGGTCGCCATCGGCCTCGACGCCCCGATCGCCGGCCGTGGACCCAACGCCTTCGCTTACCTGCTGCCCCAATACCGGTCCCCCCAGGACCTCGAGCTGAGCGCCTACGCCGACGACCCCCACTCCGTGCCGCTGTCGCTATTCGCCAACGCAGGGGTGCTCGGCGCGATCGGGTACCTCGCCCTGGTCGTGTGGACGGTCCGGCGGGCGGCCGCCCCCGGCCGGGGGCGGGGGGAGACCGCTGCCTTCGCGGGAGCCCTCGCGGCCTACCTGGTCCAGTCGCTCGTCAGCATCGACGAGCTCGCCCTCCGGCTGCTCTTCTGGACGGCCCTGGGTGGGCTCGTAGCCGCCACGAGCGAACCGGAGGCGACGGCGAACCTCGCGACCGGCAAGCGTGGCGGGAAAGGACCACGGAGCGGGAAGGGGAAAGGGAAAGGGAAAGGCAGATCGCAGGGGACGCAGGGACGGTCCGCACCGCTGGCCGGAGTGCTCCAGCGCCCGATCGCCCTCGGCGCGGCGGGGGTAGTGGCCGCAGGCCTCCTCTACTGGCAGGTCGGCTTCCTCGTCGCCGACCGCCGCGCCGTGACGGCCCGCTCTCTCGCACGGACCGATGCCAGCGGCGCGTACGAGCAGGTGGAGCGGGCGCTCGGCTTCCGCGACGAGTACGAGTACCGCCATGTCGTCGGGTTCGACCTCGGCCGGGCCGCGGTGGCCGAGAAGCAGTTGGGAGCGGACGACATGGAGCGGGTCGCCGAGCTGTTCTCGTACGTCGATCGGTTTCCCGACGTCCCCGCCATGCTCGACTACGGACGGGTCCTCGGTGCGTGGTCGCAGTACGACCCGGACGCCGCGGCCGACTCCGCGGCGGCGTTCGTGCGCGCGATCGAGCTCGACCCGTACAACCCCGCGCTGCGCGTGGACGCCGCCATCGCGCTGAGCCTGGCCGGTCGCAACGAGGAAGCGGAGAGATTCCTTCTCTCATACCTGTACGAGGTCGACGGCGGGAACGCCACCGTGTGGGGACGGCTCGCCCTGGTCCGGGTCGCGCTCGAGGACTTCGACGGCGCGCGGGTTGCGGTCGACCGGGCGCTCAGCCTGGATCCGGAGCAGGCGGCGGCGCGCCGGGCGGACAGGGCTCTGAGCGGAGGGGGACGCCTCAGGCCTTAGAGCCTCAGAGCCTTAGAGCTACACCTACAGCAGGCCCCACCCATCGAAACCGGGGCCGAGGTAGTCCCGGAGCCGGGCCGCGTCGGCGCGCAGCCGGTCTTCGAGGACCCGGACGACGTCTGGCGCCAGCGTGGTCGGCGGGGGCCGGAAGCGCGCGTAGGCCGCCGAGCGGTATGTGGACCGGATCCAGCGCGGCGCCAAGGCCGACAGACGGCCGTGAGGGATCCGCTTGGCCGCTCGAGCGAGCGGCCTCTCGATCAGCTTGTCCTGGCTCTTGTAGTGCTCCTCGTGTAGCCGCTCGTCATCGACCCGATCGGGGTCCGCCCCCACGAATGCCACGACGCGACGCACCGTAGCGCCCCGCTGCGCCCGGAGCTCGTCGGTCGTCACCACGAGGACCTGCTCGCGGCCGAAGTGGCCCATGTACTGGTCTAGCTGGAACGCGTACCTGCTGGCGTCCACGTACTGGGGGTCCTCGAGAACGGCCCGGTCTATGGACCTCGTCTCACGACCCCGGTAGACCTCCTGCAGGTAGTGAGACCGTAGCCGTTCGGTGGGATGCCGCACGAGGTAGACGAGGCGAGCGTCCGGGACCACCCGGGCCATCCGCTCCGCCACCCCGGGGTACATGGGATATCTGGAGTAGGTCGTGGACGCCTCCCCGACGGCCAGCGCCCCCTCGGGCTTCGGGAACAGGGATCGGTAGTGGTCCACCCCCTTGGCGAAGTTCTCCGCGAGGAAGAAATGGATCTCCTTCTCATCGGGCATGAACACCTGCGGGTGGGCCCGAAGGTAGTTCCACAGGCTCGTGGTACCCGACTTGCGGGCCCCGATGACGATGAAGTTGGGAAGCACCGGCCGCGCGTGCGAGGAAGGGCTCAGCCCCTCGACTCGGACAGGTCGTAGTCGAGCGACACGATCCGGTCCTGGCGCCACGAGCCCACCACGGTCACCGTGTAGGTGCCGCTCGTGGGCATGGACCCGTCGGCCTTGGGGCCGGAGACGAGCTCGTAGCTGCCGGAGTAGGTGTTGCTCCAGCCGCCCCAGTCGGTCTGCATCGAGTTGGTGAGTCCGCCGGTCCCCTTGAGCTCGTACGCCCCGTCGTCGGTGTAGAGCCACACGCTCACCTCATGCCCCTGGGCGTTCCCCGAGTGGGTGAGCTGTAGCCCGTAGGACAGCTCGCCGGCCGCACTCGCCGATCCCGATGCCGACTGGCTGAACCCATGCATACCCGACTCGGTGACATCGGCCGACTGGGCGTCATCAGAGGTGGACCGAAGGCAGGAGCACGGCTTGCCGGACGAGGCCCGATCGATCGCGAACCAGAGGTTGAGGCCCTGGGGCTCGGCCGGGGGCGGAGGCTCGGCCGGGGTCGGATCGGGCGTGGAGGGAGCGGGCTCGGGAGAAGGTGTGGGCGACGGCGTGGGCGGGGCCTCGGCGACCGGGCTCTCCGTCGGCGACGGGCTGGCGACCGGGACCACCGCGGGGTCTGCCTCGACCTCCTCCGAGGGTTCTACCTCTGGCGTCTCAGACGTCTCGGTCGCGTGGGCGGCATCGGTCGCGCCAGCATCTCCGGACAGCAGGCTCTTGATTTCGGCCGAAGACGGCACGGTTACAGAGCCGGCGGCAGCCGGCGGGGAGACCGAGCCTGCGAGGGCGGCGCCGACGGTGGCGGTGCCCACGACGGTCGCGGCGAACACCGGGGCGACCCGCTCGGCGACGTACTGGCCACAGTGCTGCAGGGTGATGGTGCACGACGAGACGACCTGCGCGCCCGAGGTAAGAGCCTCCGCGGCGCGCGTCGCACCGGTCACTGCTTGGGCCGCCTCCTCGCGGACCGGCGCGTCCACGCGCTTGGCCTTCTCGAACATCCGCCCCGGCCACAGCAGCGGCGCGAAGGCCGACGTCCACGACCGCTTGAAGCGCTGGCGGGCCCGGTGCAGGAGGGCCTTTACCTGGCCCTCTGTGATCTCGAGCGCTGCGGCCACCTCCGGGTACGACAGTCCCTCGAAGTCCCGCAGGACGATCGCGGCCCGATGCATGGGAGGCAACTTGGAGAGGACGCGCCGCACCCGGCGGCTCTCGGTGTTGCGGAGGAAGAGGACGGCAGGGTCCGCGTCCTCGACCCGTTCGAGATCGACGTCGGTCAGCTCGAGGAGCTGGGCCTCCACCGGTTTGCGGGCGCGGGCCCGTAAGTGATCGAGACAGACGTTGGTGGCGACGCGGGTGATCCAGGCGCCCAGCTGGTACCGCCCGTTGAACCGAGCCAGCCCTTGATAGACCTTGAGGAAGGCCTCCTGCTGAGCCTCTTGCGCGTCCTGGAGATTGCCGAGCATGCGGCGGCACACGCCGTGGACCCGGGGCGAGTACCGGTCGTAGATCTCCTGGTACGCGCCGTCATCGCCACGTTGGAACGCGCGCGCCAGCTCGCGCTCGTCCGTGTCGGCAAAGGGGCCGCTGTTGGGCAGCTCGAACTCGTGGATGCGGCGCGCCGTCACGTCTAGCCGGGCCTCCCGGGTCGTCCCATGGGAAGGGTTTGCTCTGGCAGTGTCCTTCGTTCAGGCCCTAAGAGCAATACCCTGCGAGCTACGCGCGGCGAGGAGCGGTGTCCCGAAGGCAGGTCCGCCCTACAACGCCCGGACCGGATCCTCCCGAACCCGGTGGAGATGGGCATCTTCGGTGGATTCGCCGAGGACGGCGCGCCTCCTGCCGCCGAAAGCCGACCATCGGCCGATGCTTGCTCTGCCGGTCGGTATGGTGGCGGGCGTGGAGGATCACCCCCCCGGCCTGCGGGATTACGCCGCCGCGCTGAACCGCCGCAAGTGGCTGGTGCTGGGGGTGGCCGCGGCGGTGGCGACCCTGGCCGGCTTGTCGTCGGCACGGGCCGGTCCGGCGCACACGGCCCTCGCTCGTCTCGTCGTGCGCGCCTTTCCATCCAACACACCAGGTCAACCGACGACGGTGAACGTCGAGACCGAGGCCCGGGTGGTCGCGTCGGCGCCGGTCGCGGCTCGGGTCGTCCGGGACACCGGCGTGGACGTGGACGAGTTGGGCCTGCTCGGCGCGCTAGAGGTCTCGGCGATCCCGCTGACCGAGGTGATCGAGGTGCGCTACACGTCCTCCGATTCTGCCGAAGCGGCGCTCCTCGCCGATTCCTTCGCCCGCAGCTACCTGGAGCACCGCCGGAGCCAGGTCGCCGAGGACCTCGGGAGGGTGCAGGAGGCTCTCACCGGACGCGTGGGTGCGTTGCGGGGGACCCTCGAGGAGGTCGAGGGCGACATGCAGGGGGCGGCGGCGCGCGGCGAGCGCGACCTGGTCCGCACGCTTGAGGTGGAGCGTGACATCCTCGTGATCCGCCTCGGTTCGTTGCAGGAGGCACTATCTGCGGCGGAGCAGCAACTCGCGCTGATCGGCGGAGGGGCAGATACGACCGGCCTCGGGGGCGAGGTCATCGCCCCCGCCCGGGTAGACGCGGGCGAGGCCGGTGCGGCCGAGGACATCGCCCTCGGCGCGGCGCTCGGGCTGTTCCTCGGCGCCGGTATCGCCCTCCTGCTAGAGGTCCTTAGCCGCCCTTTGGCCTCGCGGGGGCCCGATCACGAGCCGGAGGCGACAAGCCCGAGCGATCGGTAGAACTCCAGGTAGCGCTCGGTGAGTAGCGACTCGGCGAACTCGTGCTCGGCGATCGAGCGGCTGGCGGCGGCGAACCTGGCGCGCCGAACCGGGTCTCCGCTGAGCTGCTCTATCGCTTCCTCGAGGGCCGACGCGTCGCCCACGGGGACGAGCAGCCCGTTCGCACCGGCCCGTACGATCGTCCGGCAGCCGGGGATATCGGTCGCGATCAGCGGAAGGCCGCTGGCCGCAGCCTCCAACAAGAAGCGCGGAAGGCCCTCGTGGTAACTGGGTAGGACGGCGCCGTCGACCGACCGGAGCAGCTCGGGCATGTCGGAGCGATCTCCCAAGAGGGTGATAGCGCCGGCTCGCTCCCACGCGCGCAACCGCGGGGCGGGGACGCTCGAGGGGTTCCCCGGGTCGGGCGCGCCCGCGACGACGATCTCGATAGAGAGGCCCTTCGCGCGGAGCCGGGCGCCGGCCTCCGCGAGCTCGGCGAGCCCCTTGTCGAACAGCAAGCGTCCCGCGATCAGCCACCGAACCCGGGCGTCGGTCCGCGGGTCTGGCGAGGGGGCACGGGGATGGAACCGCGCCACATCGACACCCGCTCCCGGGATGACCCGTGCGCGGGCTCGAGGGACCAGCCCGGCGTCTACGAGCCTGTCGAGATCGGCGCGGTTCTCGACCACCGTCCACGTCCCGGGGCGCGCGGACGCCCACCGCAAGACGGGGCGCGCCCCGAGACGGATCGCCCTCGCGAGAAGACCATCTGCGAAGACGAAACCGAGTCCGGTGAACGTGTTGACCGCCGCGTCGATGCCGGCGCGTTCGGCCGCGATGGACCCATAGAGGTTCGGCTTGATCGTGAAGTGCTGAACGCCGTCGAAGGATGCCCGACGATAGAGGCGCGTGAGCCGGGCGATAGCGGAAAGCTCACCGATGGGGTTGACTCCCTTGCGGCTGACCTCCCACGCGAGGTGCTCGAAGCCTTCCGAGACCAGCTTCTGCGTATGACTTCCCGCCGGTGAAACGAACACGACCTCGCATTGGGCGCGGCGCAGTGCACGGGCGATCGGAAGCGTGAGGTTGTACAACACCCAATCCCAATGGGCGACCAACGCGATCTTCGGGCGGCGCGCCTCACCCACGGGAAGAGTGCTGCTCTTCCAGCCATGCCTGGAACATCAGTACGTCCCAGAGGTGGTAGTGCCAGTTGCGTGCGCCGGACAGGTGCTCTTCCCATCTCCGGCGGATCGGCTCCGGCCGAAGGAAACCCTCGGCCGCCAACCGGCGTTCGCTGAGCAGGGTCTCGGCCCAGTCCCGGAGCGGGCCGCGCAGCCACTCGTCGAGAGGGACCGAGAAACCGGCCTTCGGACGATCCACGAGGTCCTGGGGAACGTACCGATAGAGCAACCGGCGGAGCACCCATTTGCCGCTGCCGCCCCTCAGCTTGAGGTCGCGCGGGAGGCTCCACGCGAGCTCGAGCACGCGGTGATCGAGGAGTGGCCCCCTCACCTCGAGGCTCACCCCCATGCTGGCGCGGTCGACCTTGACGAGGATGTCATCGGGCAGGTAGGTGAGCGTGTCGAGGTACATCATGCGGTCGATGAGGTCGGTCACGCCCGGTGCCCGGGCTAGGTCGGCGAGCACCGTTGACGGCTCGTTGCCCCCCACGACGACCGTCGCCGGATCGTCCCAGTGCGACACGAGTCTGCGATACAGCTGCTGCGGATGCTCCAGGGTCAGCAGCTCGGCGCCCTTGTGGAGCCGCTCACCGGGGCTCTTGCCGCGCGCGGAACGGGGGAGCAAGGGCTCGGCGCGCTCGTACAGACGGTCCCACTGCGTCGCCGTTCGAGAGCGCGCCAGCGCGGCCGCCGCGCGGCGAGCCGGCGCGGGCAGCCACGATGCGAGCGACCACATCTTCCTCGCCAGTGGATAGCGCGAGTAGCCGCCGAAGACCTCGTCACCGCCGTCCCCCGACAGCGCGACCTTCACCGCGCTACTCGCCAGCTGCGAGATCAGGTAGGTCGGGATCTGGGACGAATCCGAGAACGGCTCGTCGTACAGACCCGGG
>JBHENN010000050.1:0-9520 GCA_046262015.1 Actinomycetota bacterium
TTGAAGATCCGCCCTAAGCCGCGCGTCTCGTCGTACCCGGCGAACAAGGGAACGACCACGAGGCCCTGCATCGCGGCGGGGAGGTTCCCCCGGATCATCTGCGACAGCTTGTTGGCCTTGCCCTCGAGCGTGAGGCGCTCGCCCTCGATCTTCTCGTATTCCTCGAGCTCGGCCTGCAGCAAGCGCACCATCTCGACGGCGGGCCCCGCGGCGCCGGCGATCGCTACGGCGGACATGTTGTCGGCGGCGAAGACCTTCTCGATCGACCGGTGAGCGATCTGGAACCCCTCCGTGGCGCGCCGGTCGCCCGCGACTATCACCCCATCCTGGTAACGGAGGGCCAGCACGGTCGTGCCTTCCGGCGCGTGGACCTGGCCGCTCGGCTCTCTCTCGGGGAGCAGACCGGGCGCGTGAGCGCGCAGCACATCGGAGAACGACGAGCCGGGCCCGTACACGGGCATGCGGAGCAGCTCGGCGGGAGGTGTGCGGAACGGATCGGGGGTCACGCGGTGAAGGTACCCGATTGCGACGCGTCGACGGCGCGCGCCCCTACTGCCCGCCCTTCTGGACGTAGGAACGGACGAACTCCTCCGCGTTGACCTCCAGGACCTCGTCGATCTCGTCGAGCAGGTCGTCGACCTCGGACTTCGCGTCGTCGGTCGACTTCTGCTCGGCCGCGCGAGCCTCTTCCTCCTTCTCCGTGCTGGGCTTCGGCTTGCGGGTCTGATCCGCCATGTGTCACCTCTCTGATGGATACGCACATCCTACTTCGCTTACCGGGACGCTACGTGCCCGTGTGAGGGTTACGAGCCGAGGTTCCGCAGGAGCGCCGCGGCGTCAGGGCTGGCGTCGAGCAATCCCTGCACGTGGGCGCGCGTTCCGCGCAGCGGCTCCAGGGTCGGGACCTTGCGCAAGGGATCGTCGCCGGTGTCGAAGATGAGCGCGTCCCACGATGCGGCGACGATGGACGGCGAGAACCTCCGGAGGCACTCGCCGCGGAAATAGGCACGGGTGTCCTCCGGCGGATGGTCCACGGCGAAGGCGATCTCGCGGTCCGACACGATGCGCTCCATCTTGCCTTTCGCCACCAGCTTCCAATAGAGGCTCTTGGCGCGTTGCACATCGTGGTACTGGAGATCGATGAGCCTGAGCTTGGGATGAGACCACGGCAGACCGTCCCGGTCGCGATAGGCGTCGAGGAGCCCGAGCTTGGCTACCCAGTCCAGCTGCGAGGCCATCGACGACGGGTCGCGCTCCAAACCCTCGAGTACCAGCTCCCAACGGTCCAGCACGTTGGTGGCTATCTCGTCCTCGTCGTTGTCCTGGACGTACTTCTTAGCCAGCCGCAGGAACTCCCATTGGAGGTCGACCGCGCTGAGGCTCCTCCCGTCGACCAGCTCGATCGTCGCGCGCAAGGTTGGGTCGTGCGACACGGTGCGCATGGCACGGACCGGATTCGCGAGCGAGAAGTCATCCTGGATGAAGTCGTCCTCGATCATCTTCAAGAGGATGGCGGTGGAACCCACCTTGAGGTACGTGGACACCTCCGACATGTTGGCGTCTCCGACGATGACGTGAAGCCTGCGATAGCGCTCGGGGTCGGCGTGGGGCTCATCGCGGGTGTTGATGATCGGCCGCTTGAACGTCGTCTCGAGACCGACCTCCACCTCGAAGAAGTCCGCCCGCTGTGAGATCTGATACCCGGCTACATCCGCGCCGTTCTCCCCGCCAACCTTGCCGGCACCGGTGAAGACCTGGCGCGTCACGAAGAACGGGATCAGGTGACGGACGAGATGAGGGAACGGGGTCTGACGATCCACGAGGTAGTTCTCGTGGCACCCGTACGAGTTGCCCTTGCCGTCGGAATTATTCTTGTAGATCGAGACGCTCTCCCCGGTGGGCGCCACCTGGTGCGCCGCGGCGATCGAATCCTCAAGGATGCGCTCCCCTGCCTTGTCCCAGATCACGAGATCGCGGGCATTCGAGCACTCGGGAGACGAATACTCGGGATGCGCGTGATCGACGTAGTAGCGGGACGCGTTCGGCAGGATGATGTTGACCAGCCCCGAGTCCTCCTCGGAGGGAAGATCCGCGCTCGGTCGCTCGAAGCCGCGCGCGTCCCGGAGCGGGCTCTCCTCCTCGTAGTCCCACTTGACCCGCTTGAAGGCGGGTTTGGCGTAAGCGTTTATCAGCAGCGAGGAGGTAAGGATCGGATTGAACTCAGGGGTATCACGGACCGCGATCCCGTACTCCGTCTCGATACCGCAGATCTTCGGAAGTGCCATGTCAGCAGGTTACGACGCTGCTAGAGGTACTGACCCGTCTGGACGCCTTCGACCTGACGGCTGCCCTCCCCATCCTTGTGCTCGCTGACCAGGGTCCGGATGTAAACGATCCGCTCACCCTTCTTGCCCGAGATCTTCGCCCAGTCGTCCGGGTTGGTGGTGTTGGGCAGGTCCTCGTTCTCCTTGTACTCCTGATGGATGGCCGTGATCAGATCGTCCGCCCCGATGCCCTTCGGCTTGCCTGCGATCGTTCGCTTGATGGCGATCTTCTTGGCCCGCCTCACGATGTTCTCGATCATCGCCCCCGACGAGAAGTCCTTGAAGTACAGCTCCTCCTTCTCGCCGTTCGCGTAGGTGACCTCGAGGAACCGGTTGTCTCGGTCGTCCGAGTACATCTTCTGCACGGTCGCCTGGATGATCGACTCGACGGCAGCGTCTGCCGTGCCGTGACGTTCGATCTCGGTGGCGGCGATGGGCAGATCGGCGGTGAGGTACTTCGCGAAGATGTCGCGCGCGGCGTTCTCGTCCGGGCGCTCGATCTTGATCTTGACGTCGAGTCGGCCGGGACGCAGGATCGCCGGGTCGATCAGGTCCTCGCGGTTCGACGCGCCCACGACGATGACGTTCTTGAGGGTCTCGACGCCGTCGATCTCGGCCAGGAGCTGCGGGACGATCGTCGACTCGATGTCACTCGAGATGCCCGACCCGCGGGTTCTAAACAGCGAGTCCATCTCGTCGAAGAAGACGATGACCGGGACGCCCTCCTCCGATTTCTCCTTAGCGCGCTGGAAGATCAACCGTATCTGCCGCTCCGTCTCGCCGACGTACTTGTTGAGCAGCTCGGGTCCCTTGATGTTGAGGAAGTAGGAGCGACGGTCGGCTTGCCCGGACGTGGCGGCCACCTGCTTGGCCAGCGAGTTGGCGACCGCCTTGGCGACGAGCGTCTTCCCGCACCCCGGCGGCCCGTACAGCAGGATCCCCTTGGGTGGATCGAGCCGGTGCTCCTTGAACAGCTCCCCGTGCAGGAACGGCAGCTCGACGGCGTCGCGGATCTCTTCGATCTGGTCGTGGAGCCCGCCTATGTCCTCGTAAGAGATGTCGGGTACCTCTTCGAGGATGAGCTCTTCGACCTCGGGCTTGGGCAGCTTCTCGAGCACGTAACCGGACTTGGTGTCGAGCAGCAGGCTGTCTCCGGCTCGGATCTTGACGTCCACCAGCGACTGCGCGATCTGAACCACGCGCTCCTCGTCGGCGCGGCCCAGGACCAACGCCCGGTCCCCGTCTTCGAGGACCTCCTTGAGGGTCACCACCTCGCCCTGGATGTCGAAGTCACACACCTGCACGACGTTGAGGGCTTCGTTCAGCATGACCTCCTGGCCCCGTTGGGCCGCGGCGATGTCCGCATCCGGCGCGACGTTGACCCGCAGCTTGCGGCCGTTGGTGAACACGTCCGCCGTCGCGTTGTCGTAGAGGTGCAGGAAGACGCCATAGCTCGAGGGCGGGCGGCTGAGCTTCTCGACCTCTTCCCGAAGGCTGACCAGTTGCTCGCGCGCGTCGAGGAGCGTCGAGGCGAGACGGTCGTTGTTGTCACGGGCCGCGACCAGCTCGGCCGAAGTCTCCGAGAGGCGCTTCTCCAGGGAGTGGATCTGGCGGGGAGCGGCGTCGAGCCTGCGCCGGGTGAGACCGAGCTCGTCTTCGAGCAGCTTGACCTGGCCCTGCAGCTCTCGTACCTCGCGGTCGTACTCCGCGAGCCGTCGTTCGAGTGCGCCGTCGCCGATAGGAACCACCCTCCCTTCCTGGCAAGGAAGCCTACTCCCGCTCTAGTAGTGCATCAGTTATTTCTCGGCGGCCAGCTTCCTGCCGGTGACGATGAATCCCGTGTGGGCGACCATGCGATGGTCGGGGCGGACCGAAGGCCCGTCCACGTTCCACGTCCGCAGCAACGTCTCGAACGTGGCCACGAGGCCGAACCCTCCACGTCGGAGCTCTTCCACCGTACGCGCGACCTGTGGGACCGTAGGCAGGTAGCTGCAGAAGATCCCGCCCGGCATGAGCGATCCGGTGGCGGTCCCCACCGCTCGCCAGGGCTCCGGTAGGTCGAGCACCATCCGATCCGCGTCCTTCTCGGGCACCCCCTCGAAGATGTCGCCGACCCGAAGGTCCACCCACTCTGGTTGCTCGCTCAGGGGTGCGTACCACGCACTCACATTGGCTGCGCCCCGATCGTGATGATCGCTGCGGACCTCGTACGAGATGACCTTCCCGGAGCTGCCGGTGGCACGGGCGAGGGCAAGGGTCAGGGCTCCCGACCCCGTGCCGGCTTCGATGACGGTCGCCCCGGGGAAGATGTCCGCATAGGTCACGATCAGTCCGAGGTCCTTCGGGTAGATCACCTGGGCGCCGCGCTGCATCTTCAGCACGTATTCGGCCAGCGTGGGCCTAAAGACCAACATCTTGGTACCGCCCGAGGTCGTGATCTGAACCCCTTCCGGCGCGCCGATCAGGTCGTCGTGCTGGAGGATCCCAACATGGGTGTGGAACGCGTCGCCGCTCCGCAAGGTGATGAGGTAGCGGCGATCGCGGGAGTCGATCAGCAGCACCCGCTCCCCCGCCGCCAGTATCCCGCGCGGCATCAGGACGTCACTCGCGGCGTCGGCGCCGAGATCCCCCGGGGTGTGTGGTACCGCCCTCGGCCCGGCGCGTATGGGCGCGCTCCTTGGTCTTGCAGAACGTGCACACCGGGTCTGTCTGCGAGTCCCACGCCATCGTCGGCGCGCCGCAGCGGGAGCACGCGACCACGCCCTCGCCGCCCGCCTCGTCCGCGAACCGGGGGGCGGCCTTCTTGAGGAAGCCGAAGTACATCTGGTGCTTCGTTCCCGGAGAGGCTTCCTCGAGCAAGGAGATCGCAGCCTTGTAGCGGTGCTGGGTGTTCCCCTCGACCAGAGGACATTCCTCGACGATGTAGTCGATCCCCCGAAGGAGCGCGTACGCCGCGGTCTCGCGCTCGGCCACCCGAACCAGCGGCTTGACCTTGCGCACCAGCGCGGTCTTCGGGCGACCGCCCTCGTCGAACACCCGCTCGTCCAGGACCGGCCCCTGGCGCCCGAGGAGGTCGGTGTTCCAGTGCAGGACGTTGCCCAGGAGGGTCGCGACCTCATCATCCAGGTTGTGGCCCGTGACCAGGACCTCGAACCCTTCTTCCAACGCGGCCCGGTTGAACTCGTATCGCTTGTTGAGCCCGCAGCCCGAGCATGGGACCCGTCCCGTCAAGCGGGCGAGCTCGGGGACGGTGTAACCGTGCTCCTCGGCGAGAGCGCGCACGACCAGCTTCGCCCCCCGGCGCGCCGCGAACGCGGCCGCGGCCTCTTTCGACCTCGTCGAATAGCCTCCGATGCCGAGGTCGAGGTAGAAGCCCGTCGCGTCGTAGCCGAGGTCCAGGAGGATGTCCCACACCGCCAGGGAATCCTTGCCCCCGGACACGGCCACGAACGGACGGTCGTCGGGCCCGAGCATGTGGAACTCCTTGATCGCCCTGGCGACCTGGTTGCGGACGTGGTCGACGAAATGGTCGCCGCAGAACGCCGCGTTGTGGCGGCGGACGTCGACCACTGCGTGCTCGCGGCACACCTTGCACCTCACCGGCAGGCCCCGCCCGACAGGACCGGCCGCACCTCGACCTCGTCGAGCTCGTCCAGCGGCTCGTCCCGAGTGAGCAAGGTGGAGGAGCGGATGACGAGCACCGCCTCCGGCACGACGCCGAGCTCGCGGAGAAGGTCCGAGACGGTCCGGGGCGCGGCCATCTCCACGACCTTGTCGGGGTTGCGAAGCTTCACCTTCATCGCCGTCACACTAGCCTCCGAGCGGCCCCCCGGGGCCGCAGGATCAGGGCTCGGTGAGGCGCTCGGGGCGCCGGGCGAGCTCGACCTCCACCGTCCTCGAGCCGTCGGCGGAGACGACCACGAGCTCGGTCACCTCTCCCGGCTCGAGGCCGGCGAGCGCCGAGGTGAGGTCCTCGGCCCGAGCCACGTCGCTCCCCCCGACGCGCACGATCACGTCCCCCGGGACGAGCCCCGCGCCCCGTGCGGGGCCGGGCAGCAGGTCGGTGATAACGACACCCTCCGTGGCCGGATCGATCCCCAGCTGGGCCGCGGTCGTGGGGTCCAGCGTCGCGACCGACACCCCCAGCCACGCGCGCTTCTCGATCGGCTCGGACATGATCTCCTCGAGCACCGGGATCGCCCGGTCGATGGCGATCGCGAAGCCGATGTTCTCCGCCGCGCTCGCCTGCGCCGCCGCGGTGTTGATGCCCACGAGCCGACCGGCAGCATCGACCAACGCTCCTCCGGAGTTACCGGGGTTGATCGCGGCGTCGGTCTGCAGCAATCCCTGGAGCCCGGTCTCACCGTCCGGGCGGATCGTTCGTTGGGTGGCCGAGATGATCCCCTTGGTCACGGTGGCGCTGCTCCCAAGCCCGAGCGGGAAGCCGATCGCGAGCACGTCGTCCCCCAGACGCAGGTCGCGCGACCGGCCGATCTCGATCGTCGTCAGGTCGTCGGCGTCGACCTGGATGACCGCGAGGTCGTTCTCGGGCGACGTCCCCGTGACCGAGCCCTCCATGGAGCGACCGTCGCTGGTGACCACCGTGACCTCGAGCGCGTCGCGGATCACATGGTTATTGGTCAGGATGATCCCGTTGCTGCCGTCGATCACGACCCCCGACCCCTCCCCCTTGCCCTGGGTCGTCTCGCCGAACGGACCGGTCGTCAACGCCGTCACGCGGACGTTGACCACCGACGGCAGTACGCGCGCGACCACATCGGCCGTGTCGGAGTGGACCGGGGGGGCCTCGCTCCGGTGGAGTGACACCGACGGGAAAGGCTCCGCCTCCGCTCCGATCGGGCGGTCGAGCTTCACCGAACAAGCGGGGACGAGAACAGCCGCGATCATCCCCGCGAGCAGTCTGCGGTTCACGTCACGAGGATACGCGGCCGTGCACGGGGGCCGGCGCGAAAAGCCGGCTCCTGCGGACCGCCTTCAGGGGAAGCTCTGGCAGCCCTCAGTAACCGGCACCATCAGTGTGAGGCACGGTTCACAAGCGGTCAAGCCCGCCCACGGCCCAGGCGACCCGTCTAGGCGGCGGACTCTGCGGGCTCCTCGGAAACGGGCACGTCTATCTCTCCGCCCTTCAGGCCGCCGAGGGCGAACACGATCTTGTGGTTGCCCGGCCTCAGCGCGATGGGAACCGTGACCTCGTCGGTGAGCTCGGTCAGGGATTGCAGGCCCCATACGAGCACGTCGCGGGTCGGGCCCTCGTAGAGGACCTCGCGCGTCTCGGGATCCACCAGGAACCAGACCTCCGGATAGTGCCCGGCCGGCGCCGACCATTCGCGCCGGACCGAGAAGGGCAGCGACGAGCCCTTCCTCACCCGGATGCCGGCCTCGTCGAAGGTGCCGCCCCGCGGCCGCACCTCGCTCGAGAACACCTTCCGCTGGGCACCCTGGATGTCTGCTTCCACGCATCGAGGATAGCAACCGGCCCTAAGGGACCCGGAGGTCCACGATCCGCGCAGCCCCGTCCCGCTCTTCCCATAGCGATTCCACCACCACGTCTCCGCCGTCTCCCGCGTATCGGATCGTCGCCCGCCAGCCCTCGGACGTCGGCTCGACGGCGGTCACCTCGGCCGTGGTCGCGGGCCGCGGCAGAAGACGCATGACCCCTCCCGCCTGAGCCACAGCCTCGGGGGTAAGCACGGCGCCCGCGCTCTGGAGATCGCCGGCGACCACGGCATCGCCGTGGCTCTGAGCGTGCTGGCGGACTTCGGCTTCGTCCATGTCTCCTCCTTTTCACGTCGCCGCTGCCCCGAAGCTACCCCCCTTAGGCTCCACGTTCATGTGCGCGTTCTGCGGCATCGTCTCCGGGGACCAGGCGCACCTCGTCTACGAGGACGTGAGCTGTCTGGCGTTCCTCGACACCCGCCCTCTGTTCCCCGGCCACACCTTGCTGATCCCCAAAGCGCACCACGAGACGCTGACGGACCTGCCCGAGGACCTGGTGGCTCCGTTGTTCGGGGCTGCCCGGCGGCTCGCGCGCGCGGTCGAGGCGGCCATGGACGCGCACGGCACCCTCGTGCTGTTGAACAACCGCGTCAGCCAGAGCGTGCCGCACCTCCACGTCCACGTGGTCCCCCGTCGGCGCAAGGACGGGCTGCGCGGCTTCCTGTGGCCCCGAAAGCCCTATGCCACCGACTCCGAGGCGGCCGCGGTCGCGGCTCGCATCGCGCGCGCGCTGAGCGACGCCGGTGGATGAGACGAGAGAGGGCGTGACGGTCATCTCGACCGACGGGCTGCATCTGGAGGGGCTGCTTCAGACACCCCCGTCGGCGCGGGCGGCCGTGGTCTTCTGCCACCCTCATCCGCAGATGGGCGGGACGATGAATGCCCCTCTCCTCGACGCGGTGTGCGGCTACCTACACCGGCGCGGGTGGGCGGTGCTGCGCTTCAACTTCCGGGGGATCGGTGCATCCGAGGGCGAGTCGTCGACCGGCGAAGCGGAGGTCGCCGACGCTCGGGGAGCGCTCGCTGAGGTGGGCCGCCGGCTACCCGGACTGCCGCGGGCGATCGCGGGGTGGTCGTTCGGTGGAGCCGTCGCCGTGCGCACGGCGATCGTGGAGCCTGATGTACAGGCATGCGTCGGGATCGCGCCTGCGGTCCTGGCCAAACCGGGGGTCACCGCCGGCCTCCCCGACGCGGCCGAGATGCGCCCCGACCTCCCCCTTTTGTTGGTCGCCGGAGCCAACGACCGGCAGATCGTCCCGGACGATGTGCGCGCGTGGGCCGCGGCCGCGGCCGCCGCCTATGCCGAGTTGCCCGGCGCGAACCATCTCTTCTGGGGGAAGTACGACGACCTCGCGGCGACGGTGACGAGCTTTTTGGAGAGCACCGTGCTCGAGCGGCGATAGAACACCGACATCAAGGGAGGGGCCGATGCAGGTAGGGCTCGAGTTCAGCCAGCACCACCGAAGCTGGGACGGGGTTCTGGCAGCGGCGCGTTTTCGCGCAAGCCACGCCGTGCAGATCATCAAGCTCCTCATGACCCAGGACGACGCCTCGTTCGAAGGAGGCCACTACCGCCTCGAGCGGGCGAGCTACAACCCCAAGCCGGTGCAGCAGCCGCACCCCCCGCTCTGGATCGGAGGGGGAGGTGAGAAGGTCACCCCTCCGAAGGGCAGGAACAG
>JBHENN010000051.1:0-38756 GCA_046262015.1 Actinomycetota bacterium
TGCATACGGCGCCCGATACCCCGTAGCGCTTACCCCCGATGAGCACGTCGCCGCGCCCGGAGAGACGGCGGTCGTAACCATCGGCGTAGCCGGCGGGAACGGTGACCACCCTCCCCGGGTGGTCGAGCTCGTACTCCAGCCCGTAGGACAGGGCGGCACCCTCCGGCAGGGCCTTGACCATGCTCACCCGCGCCCTCAGGGCCATGGCAGGTCGCAGGCCTGCGACCGATCCCAAGCCGGGCCCCGGCCGCAGCCCGTACGCCGCGATTCCGCAGCGGACGCTGTCGAAATGGCTCTCCGGGAGGGACAGTGTGGCGGCGGAATTCGCCATGTGCTTGTATCGGAGATCGATGCCCCACCGCTCGATCCTGCCAACCAGATCGGAGAAGAGGTCGAGCTGCTTGCGGGTGAAGGGATGGTCGGGGACGTCGGCGACGGCGAGATGGCTCCATGCCCCCTCGACCCGCAGGCCCTCGAGCGCGCGGATCGTCCTCAGCGCGTCGGGCACATCGTCTGCCGGCAGGCCGACCCGATGCATGCCGGTATCCAGCTTCAGATGCACCGCCACGCGCCTTCCCGCCGCGATCGCGGCGTCGGAGAGGGCGGACGCGAACGACTCGGTGAAGACCGTGGGGGTGAGGTCGTGCTGCAGCAGGGCCGGGACCGCCGCCACGGGTGGCTCGGACAGGACGTGGATCGGCGCGGCGATACCGCCCTCGCGCAGATGGGCTCCCTCGGCCACCCGGGCCACCCCGAGCCGGGTCGCCCCCGCCTGCAGCATGGCCGCCGCGCACGCCGGGTTGCCGTGCCCGTACGCATAGCCCTTCACGACCCCCATCAGCTCGGCGCCGGGTGCGAGGCCGCGCAGCGTGCCCACGTTGCTCCGGATCGCGGCCAGGTCGATCTCGGCCCACACCGTGTGGCCCCGGCGGGCGATCTCGTCGTGCGTGAAACCGGTCATGGGCGAGAGGTTATCCGGGCGGCCGCTTCGGGCAGGGCCTCGGCCACGTCCCACGCGACCACGCCGGGCCCGCCGGCCCGCTCCCGCGCGACGAGGCCCGCCCGCCCGTGCAGGTAGGCGCCCCCGTAAGCCGCCTCGAGCGGCCCGACGCCACGCGCCAGGAGGGCGGCGGCGACCCCCGAGAGGACGTCTCCGGTCCCCGCGGTGGCGAGCTCGGGGCCTCCCTCGAACACGATCAGGGTTCGATCCCCGTCTCCGACGAGGGTGGCGAAACCCTTCAGCAGGACGACGCCCCCGAGCGTGTCGACCGCGGCTCGCAGCGCGCCGAGACGATCCCCCTGCACCGCCACGGCGTCGGTCCCGAGGAGGCGTCCCAGCTCCGCCGGGTGCGGCGTCGCCACGAGAGGCGAGGACCGCGTCGCCCCGGGGGAGCTCGGTCCGGCGCGATCGAGGCGGCCAAGCGCATTGAGGCCGTCGGCGTCGAGGACGACCGGACGATCGACGCCCACCAGGACGTCCGCCACCAGCTCGGCCTGGGGCGCCCCGCGGCCCAGGCCCGGACCCAGGACGAGCGCGTCCGACCGCTCGATCTCGGCTCCGAACCGCTCCAGCGCGGCCCCGTCGAGGCTCTCTCCGTCGGTGACGACCCGGGTCACGACCTCCGGGACGACGCGTGCGAGCGCCTCGGCTACCGTGCGCGTGCATCCCGCGGTCACGTAGCCGGCCCCGGCCCGCAGAGCGGCGCGCGCCGCCAGCGCGACCGCTCCGCTCATGCCGCTCGCGCCCCCGAGGATCGCGACCGACCCGGAGCTGCGCTTGTGCGCGTCGAGGGCACGATCGCCCAGCAAGGCCCGCACGTCGTCCTCCTCGACCACGGCCACCGAGCTGCGCGCGCCGGTGACGTCGATGCCGATGTCGGCGACCTCGACCGCGCCCGCTCGCAGCGCGCCGGGAGGGATCGCGGTGGCGGTCTTCTCGGCTCCGATCGCGACCGTGACGTCCGCGTCGACCGCCGGCCCCGTGACCGCCCCGCCGTCCTCGACCCCAGAGGGGACGTCGGCCGCGACGACAAGGGCCCGGGCCCGGTTGATCGCATCGATCGCCGCGGCTGCCGCGGGGCGCGCCGGTCCTGCGAAACCGGTCCCGAACAGCGCGTCAACGATCACGTCGGCCTCGTCGAGCGTGTCCGGCCGGAACGACTCGACCCGTCCCCCGCGACGTTCGAACCGGGCCCGGTGCTCGGCCGCCGGGCCGGATACGGCCGCCCGGTCCCCGACGAGGACACAGCGGACGCCCATCCCCTCGGCACGCAGAACGCGCGCCGCGGCGAACCCATCGCCGCCGTTGCTCCCCGTGCCGCACACCACCACGACACGCCGCCCGTAGCGGCCCCCCGCGGCGCGTACCGCGGCGCGTGCGACCGCGGCGCCGGCTCGTTCCATCAGGACGGTCGCCGGCGTGCCTGACGCGATCGCCTCTCCGTCGGCGCGCCCCATCGCGGCGGCGTCCAGGACCGGCCTCACCGGCGCGTCGCCCGAGCCGCGGTC
The DNA here is from genome assembly GCA_046262015.1 of Actinomycetota bacterium. GTDB lineage: Bacteria > Actinomycetota > CADDZG01 > CADDZG01 > WHSQ01 > JBHENN01. The sequence goes on from JBHENN010000051.1 coordinate 2,509, forward strand.
ACTCCACCGTCACGCTCTTGGCCAGGTTGCGGGGCTTGTCCGGGGACACGCCTCGTTCCTTGGCGACGTAGTAAGCGAAGAGCTGGAGCGGGACCACGTCGAGCACGGGGGTCAACAACGGCTTGGTGCGCGGTACCTCGAAGAGCTCGTCGGCCAGCGGCCGGGAGCGACTGTCGCCCTCGGCGGCGATGAGGATCGTGTCCGCGCCCCGGGCACGCACCTCCTCGACGTTGCCAAGCATCTTGTCGTAGAGAGCGTGTCCCGTCATCACCGCGACCACGGGGACGCCCTCCTCGATCAACGCGATGGCCCCGTGCTTGAGCTCTCCCGCCAGATAGCCCTCGGCGTGGATGTGCGAGATCTCCTTCAGCTTGAGCGCGCCTTCGAGCGCCACCGCGGTGCCCACGCCCCGGCCGATGAACAAGAAGTCGCGGGCGTCGGCGAAGCGCGCGGCCGCTTTCTCGACGTCACCGGCGAGATTCAGCACGCGCTCGATCTGCTCCGGCAAGGCCCGCATCGCGTCGAGCGTCTCCCGCACCTTGTCGGGCGACATCGCCCCGCGTTCCTGAGCGAGGTACAGAGCCAGGAGGTTCATCGCCACCAGTTGCGCGAGGAAGGTCTTGGTCGCGGCCACCCCGATCTCGGGACCGGCATGGGTGAACATCACCGCGTCGACACCTCGGCTCAGCGACGAGCCCACGACATTGGTGACCGCGACCACCGACGCTCCCATATCCTTGGCGAACCGCACGGCCGCGATCGTGTCCGCCGTCTCGCCGGACTGCGCGATGCCGATCACCAGAGAACGGTCGTCGAGGACGGGGTCGCGGTAGCGGAATTCGGATGCGACATCGAGCTCGACCGGGATCCTCGTCCAGTGCTCGATCGCATGCTTCGCTGCGATACCCGCGTGATAGGACGTGCCACAGGCAACCACCACCACCTTGGTGATCCGCTCGAGCGTGGCCCGGTCCCACGTCACCTCGTCCAACCGGATGCGGCCGTCCTCGCTGATGCGCCCCCGCATGGTGTCGCGGACCGCCGCGGGTTGCTCGAAGATCTCCTTGAGCATGAAGTCGTCGTAGCCGCCCTTCTCTGCGGCCGAGAGGTCCCAATCGATGTGTACGCGTTCGATAGCGGCCGGCTCTCCGTCGAACCCGAAGATGCGCACCGATGCCGGCTTGACCTCGGCTACCTGGTGGTTGTCGAGCGGGATCACGTCGCGCGTGTACGGGAGCAGGGCGGGTATATCGGAGGCGACGAGACCCGCTTCGGAGGTCGTGCCGAGGATGATCGGCGGTTCCTGGCGTGCCACGACGATGGTGTCGGGCTCGTCGAGCGAGACGCAGACCAGCGCGAACGCCCCTTCGAGCACGCCAACGGCCTCGAGCACGGCGTCGAGCAGCGAGCACGAGCGATCGAGGGCGATCGACTCGATCAGGTGCGCCGCCACCTCCGAGTCGGTGGACGACGAGAAGGTGTGCCCTTCGCCTTGCAGCTTCTCTCGCAGGACGTCGTGATTCTCGATGATGCCGTTGTGCACGAGAGCGATCCTCTTGTGACAGTCCCGATGGGGATGAGCATTGGCGTCGGTCGGCGCGCCGTGCGTCGCCCAGCGCGTGTGGCCGATGCCGAGACGGCTCGGCAACGCCCGGTCTCCGAGCTCGGCCTCGAGGGCGTCCAGCCGTCCTGCCTTGCGAACGACCTCCATGCGCCCGTCCGACACGAGCGCCACACCGGCCGAGTCGTATCCGCGGTATTCGAGTTGCCGCATCCCCGCCAGCAGTATGGGCAGAGCGTCTCGGCCGCCGACGTAGCCGACGATGCCGCACATGCGGTCCTCCTCTCCTATGGGTGCGCGCGACGTCGCGTGCACATGAGCGAGAGGGCCACCTCGATGCCTGTTTGTGTCCCGGGATCACTCCCGGGGTTTGTCGGCACCGTCACGACCGTGGCCGGCCGAGGGTCACCCGCCGAATGAGCCCGCCGCGATGGCCGGGCCTCCGAGATCCCCTACCTCGTCGACTCGCCCCTCCACGGCGAGCCCTGGCGCTAGATCCGGGTCCTGCTCCTCTCGCCGGCAAGCATAGCGGCGAGGCGGCCTCCGTTCGGGTGGGCGTCAGCCCCCCGCGTGCTCGCTCACCGCGTCGGCCAGCCGCTGAGCCGTGACGCGCGCAACCTCCTCGTCCTGCGCCTCCACCATCACTCGCACCAGAGGCTCGGTGCCCGACGGGCGGAGCAAAACGCGGCCGGACCCGCCGAGGCCGTCCTCGGCGGCGCGCACCTCCTCCCACAAGCCGTCCATATCGTCGATCGCGGACGGCGTCGGTACCGGCACGTTGATGAGCACCTGCGGATAGGGCTCGAATAGATGCGCTTGGTCCGACAAGCGAGCCCCGGTAACCGTCACGCGTTCGGCGAGCTGGAAGCCGGTGAGCACGCCGTCCCCGGTGCGCGAGTGTCGCGCGAAGATGACGTGGCCGGAGGGCTCTCCTCCGAGCACCGCGCCCCGCGCCGTCATCTCTTCGGCTACGAAGCGATCGCCGACCTGCGCCGTGACCACTTCGATCCCCCGGGCTTCGAGGGCGCGCCTCAGCCCCATGTTGCTCATCACGGTGACGACGACTACGTCGTTCTCGAGCGTCCCGGCCTCGTGCAGCTGCAGCGCGGCCAGCCCCATGATCCGGTCACCGTCGACCTCCTCGCCTCGCTCGTCCACCGCGAGCACCCGGTCGGCGTCGCCGTCGAACGCGAGCCCGAGGTCGGCGCCTTCGCTCACCACCATCCGCGCCAGCGCCGTGAGCGAGGTCGATCCGCAATCGACGTTTATCCGGGTTCCGTCCGGTTCCGCGTGGAGCGCGATCACCTCGGCTCCCGCTTCCTTGAAGGCGCGTGGTGCGACCTCGAATGCCGCTCCGAACGCGCAATCGAGCACCACCCGGAGGCCCGTGAGGGGATGCCCTATCGAACCGAGGAGATGGTCGATGTAGCGCTCCGTCGCGTCACCGATCACATGGGGCGCAGCGATGCCGATCCCGGTCGGGAGGTCCGTGGCAGGGTCCTCGGCCCGCCGCTCGATCTCCTCCTCCACGGCGTCGGTGAGCTTGCCTCCCTCGTCCGAGAAGAACTTGATCCCGTTGTCGGCGATCGGGTTATGCGACGCCGAGATCACAACGCCGCCGCGTGCCCGCTCGCTCACCGCCAAGAAAGCCACCGCCGGAGTCGGAACGATCCCCACGAGGGCCGGCTGCACGCCAACGGAACAGAGCCCGGCCACGAGAGCGCCTTCGAGCATCGGACCCGAGATGCGCGTATCCCGGCCCACGACCATCACGCCCCCCTCGGGGGCCAGGACCCGTCCTGCGGCGCGCCCGAGCACGAGTGCCAGTTCCGGGGTCAGGTCACGGTTGGCGACCCCGCGCACGCCGTCGGTTCCGAACAATCGGGGCATCGCGCCATCATCCCAGACGTCTCGGCGCGCGCTCCGTGCCACGTCGGACGCTCGCTTAGGATTCTGCGGCCCCCAGGAAAGGAGCCACGAGTGGGAGCAGACTCCCGGTTCCTGCGGGCCTGCCGCGGCGAGCCTACGGACGTCACGCCGGTCTGGTTCATGCGTCAAGCTGGAAGGTGCTTACCCGAGTACCGCGCCGTGCGCGAGCGCTACTCCCTGCTGGAGATCTGTGCACGCCCGGAGGTGGCCGCCGAGGTCACGATGCAGCCGGTGAGACGGCTCGGCGTCGATGCCGCCATCCTTTTCAGCGACATCGTCGTCCCGCTGGAACCGATGGGCGTCCGGCTCGAGATCCGCCCGGGTGTCGGACCGGTGATCGCCGAGCCGATCCGGACCGTCGACGACGTCGACCGGATAGGGCCCCTGGATCCACAGGCCGGCGTCGGACACGTCCTCGACACGATCGCCCAGCTGGTCGACGAGCTCGACGTGCCGCTTATCGGCTTCGCCGGCGCGCCATTCACCCTGGCGAGCTATCTGATCGAGGGAGGTCCTTCGCGCGCCCATCTCAAGACGAAGTCGCTGATGTACAGCGAGCCTGCGACGTGGCACAAGCTGATGGACCGTCTCGCCGAAGCAGTGCTCGGCTATCTGCGCGCGCAGGTCGACGCTGGAGCTCAGGCCGTCCAGCTCTTCGACAGCTGGGTCGGGTGTCTCTCTCCGTACGACTACGCGACCTACGCCGCGCCGGCCGTCCAACGGATCCTGACCGGGCTCGCCGACCTCGGCGCGCCGCGCATCCACTTCGGGGTCGGGACGGGCGAGCTGCTCTCGCTGATGGCCGACGCCGGCGCCGACGTGATGGGAGTGGACTGGCGCGTCCCTCTCGACGCAGCGCGCCGCCGGCTCGGCCCCGCTCGGGCGGTGCAGGGCAACCTCGACCCTGCTCTGTGTCTCGCGCCGTGGGACGTCCTCGAGGAGCGTGCGCGCGAGGTGCTCGCACGCGGCGGTGGGCGGGGGCACATCTTCAATCTCGGCCACGGGGTCCTGCCGCGCACCGATCCCGACCGGCTCGCCCGGCTCGTCGAGCTCGTTCACGCGTGGGAGCCGGATGCCTGAGCGCGGTGTGCTGGTCATGTCGTACGGCACCCCACGCTCGCTCGAGGAGGTCGCGAGTTATTACACCGACATCCGGCACGGCAGGCCCCCACCCCCGCATCTCCTCGACGAGCTGACGGCGCGCTACCGCGCCATCGGGGGCCGGTCGCCCCTGTACGAGATAACGCGCGCTCAGGCAGCGGGGATCGAAGCCCGGACCGGCGTGCGAACCTACGTCGGCCAGAAGCACGCACCCCCGTTCATCGACGACGCGGTGGCGTCACTCGCGGCCGAGGGTGTTGGCGTCTGCGCGGGCCTCGTGCTGGCCCCCCACTATTCCGCGCTAAGCGTCGGCGACTACCGCGCGCGCGTGAACCGGGCTGCGGCCCGGATCGGATGGGCGGGCCGCCTCGAGATGATCGAGAGCTGGCACCTCGAAGAGGGCTACCTCGCATTCCTGACCGGGGCCGTCGAGGGCGCACTGTTGGAGCTGGCCGAGCCGGCGCGCCGCGGGGCCGTGGTCCTGTTCACCGCGCACAGCCTGCCTGCCGGGATCCTCGAACGCGGCGACCCCTATCCCGAGCAGCTGCGGGAGACCGCGGCAGCCGTCGCCGCGCGCGCGCCCCTGGAGCGATGGGACGTCGCGTGGCAAAGCGCCGGCCGGACCGAGGCGCCATGGCTCGGCCCGGACGTGACGGAAGTCGTACAGGACCTCGCGCGGCGCGGCGTCGGCGCCGTCGTGATCTGCCCGTGCGGGTTCGTCGCCGACCACCTCGAGGTCCTGTACGACATCGATATCGAGGCGCGCAGGGTCGCGGACGCGCTCGGGATCGCGTTGGTCCGGACGCGATCCCCTAACGACGACCCCGCGTTCCTCGACGCACTAGGGCGCGTGGTGGCGCGGGCGCTCGAGGTACCGTGAGCGCGGCTGCGGGTCGCACGTTCGCGGTGATCGGAGGAGGCATCACCGGCCTCGCCGCGGCCCGGGAGCTCGCCACCCTCACCTCGCCTGCCGACCGGATCGTGGTGATCGAGCGCGACGGTCGGCTGGGCGGCAAGATCCGCACCGACCGGCTCGGCGGAGCGCGGGTCGAAGCCGGGCCCGATTGCTTCCTCGCGCGCGAGCCGTGGGCGGTCGAGCTGTGTCGCGACCTCGGCATGGCCGACGAGCTCATCGAGCCTGAAGGTTTCGGAGGCTGGGTCTGGGCGGGCGGCTCGCTGGCTCGGCTGCCGCCGGGTCTCGTCTTCGGGGTGCCCACGTCACTGCGATCGCTGCGAGCCGCCGGGGTGCTGTCGGTCCGGGGCAGGGCCCGAGCTCTGGCCGACCTCGTCGCTCCCACGGCCCTGAGCGGCCCCGACGTGACGATAGGCGCGTTCGTCCGGCGGCGCTTCGGCCGGGAGGTGCTCGACCGCCTGGTGGACCCGGTGCTGGCCGGCACACGGGCGGGCGATCCCGACGCCCTCAGCCTCGCCGCGGCAACCCCGGAGCTCGACCGCCTGGCGCGCTCGCGCCGGAGCCTCCTGGCCGGCCGGACCGATCCGGTCGAGGACGGGCCGCTGTTCCTGGCCCCCCGTGCCGGGATGGGATCGCTGATCGAGAAGCTCCGGGCCGGACTCGCTCGGACCGAGATGCGGCTCGGCCGCGCCGCACTGCGGGTGCGAGCCCACGGGGACGGGTTCGTGGTCGATATCGCGGGTGACGAACCCGTGGTCGCCCACGGCGTCGTGGTGGCGGCGCCCACGTTCGCGGCGGCCGACCTGCTCGAGGGGCTCGACCCGGACGCAGCGCAGCTGCTGCGCACGATCGCCTACAGCTCGGTCGCGCTCGTGACCTTGATCTATCCTCCGGGCTCGGTTGCATTGCCGGACCACGGGAGCGGCTTCCTCGTCCCGCGCTCGGAGCGCCGGATGCTGGCGGCGTGCACGTGGTACTCGCGCAAGTGGCCCGGAGCCGTGCACGACGAAGAGGGCATCGTATTGCGCTGCTTCGCCGGACGCGGTGAGAACAACCCCGCGCTCGCGCTCGACGACGACGAGCTCGCGCTGGCTCTGCACGCGGAGGCCGCCGAGGCGCTGCCGATCGCGGCCGGGCCCCGGGTGGCCGGTGTGGTGCGCTGGGAACGGGGTCTTCCCCATTACGCGGTCGGCCACCTCGACCTCGTCGACCGGATCGAGCACGCGCTGGCGCCGTGGCCACGCGTCGCTCTCGCGGGGGCGGGCTACCGCGGCTCGGGGATCGCCAAGTGCATCCATCAGGCCCGGCGCGCCGCCCGGCAGCTGACGGCGGGCCTATAGGCTGGTGCGAGCAGACAAGGAGGGAGCGACGTGACGAGCGACACCACGCTCTTCGCCGGCTATCCGGTGTTCCGGGCGATCCCCGAGGGCCTGATCGACGTCGAGCGCGAGCTTGCAGCCAAGGAAGCGGCGGCGTTCCTCGAGGAGTGGGACGATCGGGTCAAGACGCGCGGCGTGTACTCCACCGCCGGCTTCCGCGCCGATGCCGACCTCATGATGTGGTGGATCTCGGGATCGGTGGACGCCCTCCAAGAGATGCTGGTCGCGTTCCGCCAGACCTACCTCGGACGCGCCCTGGAGCAGACCCAGGCGTTCCTCGGCCTCGTGCAGCCGGCGGAGTTCGCCAAGGACCACCTCCCCGCGTTCGCCCAAGACAAGCCGCCCAAGCGGTACGCGTGCGTCTATCCCTTCGTCCGCACGCCCGAGTGGTACCTGCTCGACCCGGCCGAGCGCGGAGCTCTGCTGAGAGAGCACGGAGCCGCTGGGCGTGAGTTCCCGGACGTGCTCGCCAACACGACGAGCGCGTTCGGCCTCGGTGACTTCGAGTGGATCCTCGCGTTCGAAGCCGACTCGGTCGACCGGATCGTCCAGCTGATCCGCCGCCTGAGGGCCACCGAAGCGCGCCGGTTCACCAAGGTCGAGGTGCCCTTCGTCACGGGCATCCGGAAGGACATCGGCGCCGCGATCGCCGACCTCCCTTAGGAACCCCGGCCCGCCGCGGGGCCGCCGTGGCTGGGCGCGAGCCCCTATCGGATCAGAGCTCCTCCCCCGTACACTGGCCGGACCGATCGATATCGAGGAGGAACCTATGAAGAAGATCTTGGTCTGGATGGCCGCGCTGGCGCTCGTGGCCGCCGGATGCGCGTCCGAGACCGCCCAGCAGGCCCAGGAGGATCCCAAGGGAACGCTGGTCGGAGCCCTCGAAGCGATGGGTGAGACGGCCGGACAGAGCGTCACCCTGACGCTGGCCTCGGACACCGCATCGCTCCAGGCCCTCGGCGCCGATAGCGGGGACACGTTGTCGGCGGAAGACGCGCAGAAGATCCTCGACTCGTCGCTCACGATCTCGGCGAACTCCGCCGAAGACCCGGCCGACGCACGCGCCGAGTTCACCATGAACATCGCCGGTCTCGAGGATGCCGTCGCGATGAAGGTCATCGGGACCTCGTTCTACCTGCGCGCCGACGTCCGCGGGCTGGCCGAGGAGTTCGGCCTTCCCGCCGCTCAGCTCCAGCAGATGGAGGCGTACGGGCAGCAGTCGGGACTCACGTTCATCCAGCCGGCGATCGACGGGGAGTGGCTCGCCATCACCGGGCTCGACAAGCTCGCCCAGTCGATGGGCGTGCCGTCCCCCGCCGCGACCAACGACGCCCAGGCCAAGGCGACCAAGGAGCTGACCGAGGCCGTGAAGGAGCTTGCGACGGTCACGTCGGCGGGCGAAGACGACGCCGGAGCCCATCTCGTGGCCACCCTTGCGATCCGCAAGCTGTACGAGCGATTCGTCACGATCGCCCAAGGTGCCTTCCCGCTGCCCGGGCCGGTCCCGCCGGCCAGCGAGATTCCCGACGAGAACGTCAAGGTCGACGTCTGGGTGGACGACGACCGCGTCACCCAGGTCGAGTTCGACTTCCTCCAGATCCAGAACTTCGTGGAGGGCGAGGAGATCCCCGAGGGGGTCGAGCAACTCGCCCTGCGGATGACGCTCGCCGACTTCGACGGCGAGGTCGAGGCCCCGGCCGATGCGGTCGAGGTCGACCCCCAACAGGTGATCCAGACGCTCTTCGGCGGGATGGGTGCGACCACGGGCACCTCCTCGGTGACCGCTCCGGCCGGCAAGGTCAAGGGGGGCAGCGGCGACTTCCCGTGTGAGTACCTTAAAGGCGAGCCGCGCGAGGTCCTGCTCCAGTTCAAGAAGGAGTGCCCGGAGCTGCTCGAGAAGAGCGGGTGACAGCCGGCACTCTCCCCGCCGCCGATCCCTTCGGCGCTCGTTCCACTCTCGAGACGAGCGCCGGAGACCTCGATTACTACCGGCTGTCCGCGCTCGACGACGCGGGGCTCACGCGGCTCGACCTGCTCCCCTTAACGATCAAGGTCCTGCTCGAGAACCTCGTGCGCGTCGCGGGGACCCGTTTCGCCGACGACGCCGACGTCACGTCCCTCGCGATGTGGGGTCAGAAGCCCATCGATCCACGCGAGTTCGCGTTCACACCGGCGCGCGTGATCCTGCAGGACTTCACGGGCGTGCCGGCAACCGTCGATCTGGCGGCGATGCGCTCGGCGATGGCGCGCGCCGGCGGCGACCCCGCCAAGGTCGACCCGCTGGTCCCGGTCGACCTCGTGATCGATCATTCGGTCCAGGTCGATGCGTTCGGCACGCGCGGCGCCTTCAAGATCAACGTCGACCGCGAGTACGAGCGCAACCGGGAGCGCTACTCACTGCTCCGGTGGGCGCAGCAGGCCTTCGCAGGCTTCCGCGTCGTCCCTCCCGGGATGGGGATCGTCCACCAGGTGAATCTCGAGTACCTCGGCGAGGTGGTGCGGATCGCCGACGACACCCACGGGCCGGTGGCGATCCCGGACACCCTCGTCGGCACCGACTCCCACACCACGATGATCAACGGGCTGGGGATCCTCGGATGGGGGGTCGGCGGGATCGAGGCTGAAGCCGCGCTGCTCGGACAGCCGCTGCCGCTCCTCACTCCGAAGGTGGTCGGGTTCAGGTTCTTCGATGGGCTCCCTACCGGCGTCACCGCGACCGACCTCGTCCTCACCGTCACCGAGATGCTGCGCAAACATGGAGTGGTCGGCAAGTTCGTCGAGTTCTACGGCGACGGGCTGGGCACCTTGCAGGTAGCCGACCGGGCGACCCTGTCGAACATGTGCCCCGAGTACGGCGCGACCGCTGCGCTGTTTCCGATCGACGACCGGACCCTCGAGTACCTGCGCCTGACCGGACGCCCCGAGGAGGTCGTCCAGCGCGTCGAACGCTACGCCAAGGAGCAAGCGATGTTCCGGTCGCCCGGTGCTCCCCACCCGGTGTTCACCGAGACGCTGGAGCTCGACCTCTCTACGGTCGAACCCAGCCTCGCCGGCCCGCGCCGGCCGCAGGACCGCGTCCCATTGCGGCGCGTGTGGCAGAGCTTCTCGGACGTCCACGGACAGGAGCTCGAGAAGGGCAACGATGGGGTTGCGGTGCAGATCGAGCGGTTCGTCGACGAAGGCGGACCCACCGGAATGCCCGCGGTCGTCGCGCCGGAACAGGCCGATGCGGACGCGGGCGAGCCGACCACCGCGGTTAATCTGAAGCACGGGTCCGTGGTGATCGCCGCGATCACGAGCTGCACCAACACCTCCAACCCTTCCGTCATGCTCGCCGCCGGCCTCGTCGCCAAGAAGGCGGTCGAGCGCGGCCTTACGAGCAAGCCCTGGGTCAAGACCAGCCTGGCACCGGGGTCACGCGTCGTCACGCAGTACCTCGAGGCGTCGGGGCTCAGCGGCGACCTCGAGAAGCTGGGGTTCCACACCGTCGGCTACGGCTGCACCACGTGCATCGGCAACTCCGGGCCGCTGCCGGCCCCGATCGCCGCGGCGATCGACGAGCACGACCTTGCGGTGGTGTCGGTGCTGTCGGGCAACCGCAACTTCGAAGGGCGGATCCATCCCCAGGTGAAGGCGAGCTACCTCGCGTCGCCGCCGCTGGTCGTCGCGTACGCCCTTGCAGGTACGGCCGAGCTGGATCTCTCCTCCGAGCCTCTGGGAAAGGATGCCGACGGCGGGCCGGTCTACCTGAGCGACATCTGGCCCACCGCGGACGAGGTTTCGGCCGCGATAGCGTCGGTCACCTCGGCGATGTTCCACGAGGAGTACGGCCGCGTCTTCGAAGGCACCGAGCAGTGGCGCGCCCTGCCGTCGCCCACCGGTGCTTTGTACGACTGGGATCCGGCGTCCACCTACGTGCGGGAGCCGCCGTTCTTCGCCGCTGCCGCCGCGAAGCCCGCCCCACTGCGCGACGTCATCGCAGCACGTGCCCTGGTGCTGGTCGGCGATTCGATAACCACCGACCACATCTCACCGGCAGGTGCGTTCTCGCCCACGAGCCCGGCCGGCGAGTACCTGCAAACCCACGGCGTGCAGCCGCAGGACTTCAACAGCTATGGGTCGCGGCGCGGCAACCACGAGGTCATGATGCGCGGCACGTTCGCGAACATCCGCATGCGCAACCTGATGGTCGAGCGCGCCGGAGGATGGACGGTGCACCTGCCGGACGGCGAGGAGATGCCGATATACGACGCGGCGATGCGCTACCAAGAGGAGCAGGTGCCCCTCGTCGTGATCGCCGGCAAGGAGTACGGGTCCGGCAGCTCGCGCGACTGGGCGGCCAAGGGCCCGATGCTGCTGGGGGTGAGGGCGGTCGTCGCCGAGAGCTACGAGCGCATCCATCGCAGCAACCTCGTCGGGATGGGCGTGCTGCCGCTGCAGCTGGTCGACGGGGCCAGCGCATCGTCCCTCGGCCTGACCGGGCGAGAGACCTTCGACGTGCGCGGCATAGCCGACGGTCTCGAGCCTCACGCGGTACTCACGGTGGTCGCGACCCGCGACGATAGGAGCACGCTGCCGTTCGACGTCGAGTGCCGGATCGATTCAGAGGTGGAGCTGGATTACTACCGCCATGGAGGGGTTCTCCAGATGGTGCTGCGCAGGATGCTCGCCGAGGACTAGCGACATCATCAACCTGCCGGGACCTCACGATGGCGTTCGATGACCTCGAGCACCCCGGGACCGTAGCGTTCGAGCTTAACCGGTCCGAAACCGGGGATGCCTGCGAGCTCGGACAGCACCTTCGGCCGTGCGCGGCAGAGATCCTCTAGGACCCGATCGTGCAGCACCACGTAGGCCGGCACCCCATCGTCGCGCGACCGCTCGAGCCGCCACGCCCGGAGCGCGTCGAACAGCGGCTCGTCTCCCGGCTCGTGGGACAAGCCCGGCGCCGCGGGGCGTTTCGTGACGTCCGGTTGTCGAGCCAGGCCCAGCTCGATCAGGAACCGGCTCGGCCTCGTCCGCCCGTCGCGGACGTAGGAAAGGTGCAGATGCCGCTTGGCGCGCGTGATGCCGACGTAGAAGAGGCGTCTCTCCTCGGCGAGGTCGTCTCCTTCGAGCGACTTCTTGTATGGGACCAGCCCCTCTTGAAGGCGCGGGAGGAAGACCGCCTCGAACTCGAGCCCCTTGGCGCTGTGATAGGTCATCAGATTCACGGCATCGCGGTCCGCATCGCTGCGGAAGCGAGCCTCGAGCGACGCGACGAAGTCCTTCACCGTGAAGCCGTCCGAGGCCGTGCGCTCGAAGTCCTCGGCGAGAGCGACGAGCAAAGCGAGGTCCTTCTGGCGGGTCATCTCGCGGGCGCCGCCACCGGTGGCAGAGCCCTCGTCCCAGCCTTGCTGGAGCGCGGCGGCCGCGACCGTCTCGGCCACGTCGGTCGACCCGGACCGCCGGATCCGAGGCAGCAGCTTGGCCGCGGCGGGGCGCTGCAGGAAGGAGCCCTCGGCCACCCGGAAGGCGATGCCGGCCCGGGCGAGCGCTTGCTCGTAGTCCTGCGACTGGCTGTTCACGCGATAGAGCACCGCGATGTCGCGGAGCGCCACCCCGCCGCGCACGAGGTCGCGGATCGCGCCGGTCACGGCGGTGCCCTCCTCCTCCAGCGAGGCGTGCTCCACGTAGCGAGGGGGATGCCCGGCGGGAAGGGTGGGCATGAGGACCTTACGCGCCCCGCCCAATGCCGGCACGAGACGGTTGGCGAGCTCGAGGATCTCCGGGGACGACCGGTAGTTGTGCTCGAGGCGAACGGTCGCGATCGGATCGAAGCGGTTCTCCAGCTCGAGAAGGAAGCGCGGCGTGGCGCCGTTGAACCCGTAGATCGCCTGGTAGTCGTCCCCGACCGCGCACAACTCGTGGCTCGGACCCAGCCACGCGTCGAGCAGGTCTTGCTGCAGCGGGCTGACGTCCTGGTACTCGTCGACCGTGAAAGCCTGGTAACGGTCCCGGAAGACGTTGGGGACGCGCGGATCGTCCCGGAAGACCTCGATCGCCCGCACCATCATGTCTTCGAAGTCGATCAGCCCCCGGGCGTCCTTGGCGCGTTCGTAGCTACGGAATATGCCGGCCATCAGATCGGCCGGGATCGGAGGTTCGTGGGCGCCGAGGCTCGCAAGATAGGTGGCCGGCGTGACCCGGCTCCGCTTGGCTCGCTCGATCTCGGTGGCAACATCGGCCGGCGAGCGGAACCGGAACGGCGTGGGCAGAGCGCGCACCAACGGTGCCAGCGCGGCCACCTTGGATGCCAGGGTCTGGCCGCTGCGCTGCGGAGCGAAGTAGTTGAGCTGCCGGTAAGCCGCGGCATGGAAGGTAGATGCGCGCACCCCCTCCGCGCCCAGCGCCGCCAACCGGCGCGTCATCTCCTCGCCCGCCTTCTTGGTGAAGGTCACCGCGAAGACCGCGTCGGCAGGCTGGGCCCCGGAACGGACCTGGTGGGCGATGCGTCGGGTGATCGTCGCGGTCTTGCCCGACCCCGCCCCGGCGAGGATGCACACGGGCCCCGCCACCGCCTCGACGGCGCGCAGCTGCTGCGGGTTGAGCCTGTCGAAGATCGGATCGGCCATACCGGCCACCGTAGCGCGGCCCAGCGTCACCCTCCCGACCCCCTAGCCCGACGGGTGGCCGTCCCGGAGGAGCGAGTCGCCTAGCGCTTGGAGTACTGCGGTGCCTTGCGCGCCTTCTTGAGGCCGTACTTGCGGCGCTCCTTCTCGCGTGCGTCGCGCGTGATGAAGCCGGCCTTCTTGAGGATCGGCCTGAGCTCCTCGTCGAGGTCGATCAACGACTTGGTGATGGCGTGACGCAGGGCGCCGGCTTGCCCGTTCACGCCGCCGCCCTCGATCTTCGCGATGACGTCGTAACGCCCTTCCGTCTCCGTGAGGCGGAACGGCTCGGTGATCGTCATGCGATGGGTCGCGCTGGGGAAGTAGTCCTCCAACGGGCGGCCGTTGATCTCCCAGCGACCGCTGCCCTCCAGCAGCCGGGTGCGGCAAACAGCTTCCTTGCGTCTGCCGGTCGCGCGTGCAAGAGCCTCAGCCACCGTGGACGACCTCCTCGATCGTGTGAGCTTGCTCGGGGTTGTGCGGCGCTGCGACCGGCTTGAGGTCGAGCGGCTGGGGGTTCTGGGACACGTGCGGGTGCTCGGGTCCGGCGTAGACCTTCAGCTTCTTGAACATGGCGCGCCCGAGCCGGTTGCTGGGAAGCATCCCCTTTACGGCCTTCTCGAACGCGAGGTCCGGACGCGTCGCCATCAACTTCGAATACGGGACGGAGGTCAGCCCACCGGGATAGCCCGAGTGGCGGTGGTGCTGCTTGTGGAGCAGCTTGGCGCCGGTGAGCAGGACCTTGGACGCGTTGATGACGATCACGTGATCGCCGACGTCGAGGTTCGGCGAGAAGGTCGGCTTGTGCTTGCCCCTGAGGCGTTGCGCGACCTCGGAGGCGAGCCGGCCCAGGACGACGCCGTCGGCATCGACCAGCCACCAGTCGCGCGTTATCTCGTTGGGCTTCGTCGTGTGGGTCTTCACGTCCATTCCTTCCGCAGCGACCGACGTCGCCCGCGTGGGAGAAAGCGCAGGATATCGGCAGGTTTTGCTTGGGTCAAACCGCACTGGGCCCACTCCAGCCCGACCCATACTCGACCGTCAGCAGGCACAGCCCGTGCGGCGGCGCCACGGGGCCGGCGGCGGCCCGGTCGCGCGCCTCCAGAACGCCGGGCATCTCGTCCGGCGAACGTCTCCCTTCGCCCACCTGCACCAGGGTCCCGACAACCGAACGGACCATCTGCTGGATGAACGCGTTGGCTCGCGCCACGACGCTCACGAACCCGCCGCGCTCGGTGCACCGCAGCTCGTAGAGGTTCCGCTCGGACGGCGCGCCGGGCTCGGAGACCCGCCCGAACGAGATGAAGTCGTGAGGCCCCACGAGGTGTCCACACGCTTCGTTCATGGCGTCGAGATCCAAGGGGCCGGGGTGGAAGAGACTCGTACCGGCGGCGAAGGGGTCCGGGACGGGCCGGTTCAGGATCGCGTACACGTAGGTGCGGGAGAGAGCGCTGAAGCGCGCATCGAAGTCTGCCGGCGCGGCCGTGCAGGAGGTCGCGGCGAGGTGGGGCCCACACATCGAGTTGAACGCGTCGCGGATCTTGTCTAGATCGAGGTCGTCGGGCGCGTGCGGCGCGTTGATCACCTGTCCGAGCGCATGCACCCCTGTGTCGGTGCGCCCCGCGGCGGATGTGCGAACCGGAACGCCCAGAAGCTGTTCGAGCGCATCCTCGGCATCTCCCTGGACCGTGCGCACATCTCTCTGGCGTGCGAACCCGTGGAACGGCGCGCCGTGGTAGGCGAGGTCCAGCCTGAGGTTCAGCGGTCGGCGTCCCCGGGCTTCGTCTTGATCGGGCCGCCTGCCTGGTCTTCGGAGACGTTCTCCTCGGCGTCGCTCGATGCTTGCTCCGCGGTCGCGTCGTCGGCCAGCGCGGACGCACCTTCGTCTTCCACGACCGCTTCCGGCGGCGCGACGTCCGCATCGCCGCCGGGCGTGCCCTCCGCCGCGGCCTGAGCCGCCCGCGAGCGCGCCGGCTTGTCCTGCGGGAGGTCCTCGCGAGCGGGCCGGCGGGGAGCGCGCAGCCTCCTGCGCCGAGGCTGTGCGGCTTCCTGGTCTGCGTCGGCGCCGGACGGTGCCGCGGGCGCCCCGTCATCGACCAGCTCGACCAGGGCCATCGGCGCACCGTCGCCGCTGCGCGGTCCGAGCTTCAGTATCCGCGTGTAACCCCCGTTGCGATCCGCGAAGCGCGGCCCGATGTCCGAGAACAGCTTGTGAACCACGTCGCGATCCTCGATCGTCGCCAGCACCTGGCGGCGGTGGTGCACGGTGCCTCGCTTCGCCTTCGTGATGAGCCGCTCCGCATAGGGGCGCAGCAACTTCGCTTTGGCCTCGGTCGTCTTGATGCGCTCGTGCTCGAACAGCGACAGAGCTAGGTTCGACAGCAGCTGCCGTTGGTGCGAAGGATCCGACCCGAGGCTGTGCCCCTTCTTGGGTTGCGGCACGACTAGCCCCGGTCCCCAGGAACCATCACAGCTCCTTCGTGCTCAACCCGAGGTCCATCTCCTCGAGCTTGGCCTTGACCTCGTCGATCGACTTCTGGCCGAAGTTACGGATCTCGAGAAGGTCGTCCTCGGTCTTCTGAACGAGCTCTCCGACGGTGGTGACGCCCTCGCGCTTCAGACAGTTGTACGACCGGACGGTGAGATCGAGGTCCTCGATCGGCTGGGCGAGCACGCCAGAGACCTGGTCGTCGCCCGCTTCGGGGCCGAGCACGAGGCCCCCACGACCCTCGCCGAGCTGCGAGAACATCTGGAACAGCTCGACCATCGTCGATCCTGCCGCCGACAGAGCCTCCGACGGAGAGACCGAGCCGTCGGTCTCGATGTCGAGGATCAGGCGGTCGCGGTCGGTCATCTGCTCCACGCGGGTGGGCTCCACTTCGTAGGTCACCCTCTTCACGGGTGAGTAGAGGGCGTCGACCGGGATCGTGCCGATCGGTTGGCTGCCGGCGCTCGAGGCCGGCGCGTAGCCCCTCCCCTGCTCGACGCGCAGGTCCATCGACAGCGTCGCCTTGCCGTTGAGGGTGGCGATGTGATGGTCGGGGTTCAGCACCTCGACGCCCGCCGGCAGGTCCAGGTCGGCGCCGGTTACCTTCGCCGGACCCCCGACCTTCAGCCGGACCTCCGTGGGCTCCTCGTTCTCGCTGCGGATCACGAGCTCCTTGATGTTGAGGACGATGTTGGTCACGTCCTCGGTGACACCCTCGATCGTCGAGAACTCGTGCAGGACGCCGTCGATCCTCACCTGGGTCACCGCGGCACCCGGGATGGACGACAGCAGCGTGCGCCGGAGCGAGTTGCCGAGCGTGTATCCGAAGCCCGGCTCGAGCGGCTCGATCACGAACTTCCGGCGCACCTCGGAGATCGCTTCGACGGCGATCTTGGGGCGTTGGACGGTCAATAGATCCATTTTCGGGGGCCTCCTGCCAGAACGGGGGACTACTTCGAGTAGTACTCGACGATGAGCTGCTCCTGGACCGGCGCGTCGATCTCGCCGCGATCCGGCAGAGCCCTCACTTCCACACTCAGCTGCTTGAGGTCGGACCCGAGCCAGATCGGGATCTCCCGCCCCTCGGCGTACGACGTGTTCTCGATGATGCGTCCCAGGGTCTTGGAGCGGCTGCGGACCGTCACCACGTCCCCCGGCTTGACCCGGTAGGAGGGGATGTTGACCTTGCGCCCGTTCACCTCGAAATGGCCGTGGGAGACGAGCTGTCTGCCCATCTTCCGGTTCATGGAGAAGCCGCCGCGATAGACGACGTTGTCGAGACGGGACTCGCAGATGCGCATCAGCTCCTCACCGGTGACACCCTTGGCTCGGGCCGCTTCCCGGTAGTAGCCGCGGAACTGCTTCTCGCCGATCCCATAGAAGCGCTTCGCTTTCTGCTTCTCGCGGAGCTGGATCAGGTACTCGGATTCGCGCACCCGGCCTCGACCGTGCTCACCGGGAGGGGGGCGCCCCTTCTCGATCGCGCACTTGGGACTCTCGCATCGGGTGCCCTTCAAGAACAGCTTGGTCTTCTCGCGCCGGCACAGGCGGCACGCAGGTCCCACGTAGCGGCCCATCAGACACGTCTCCTCTTGCGGGGCCGGCAGCCGTTATGCGGGACCGGGGTCACGTCCTTGATCCCGATCACCTCGAGCCCCGACGCCTGGAGCGAGCGGATCGCGGTCTCGCGCCCCGAACCGGGACCCTTGACCTCCACGTCCACCCGCCGGACGCCGTGCTCCTGGGCGCGCCGGGACGCGGCCTCCGCCGCGAGCTGGGCGGCGAACGGGGTGGACTTGCGAGACCCCTTGAACCCCACGTTGCCCGAAGACGCCCACGACAGGACGTTCCCGTCCGTGTCGCTGATCGCGATGATCGTGTTGTTGAACGTCGACTTGATGTGCGCGACGCCGTGCACGACGTTCTTCTTCTCGCGTCTGCGGGTCTTCTTCGCCTTCTTAGGAGCTGCCAACCGTCACCCTTCCTACTTCTTGCCTTTGGCCTTCTTCTTTCCTGCCACGGTCTTCTTGGGGCCTTTCCTGGTGCGAGCGTTCGTGTGGGTGCGCTGTCCGTGGACCGGGAGACCCCGGCGGTGACGCAATCCCTGGTACGCGCCGATCTCGACCTTGCGCTTGATGTTCTGGTTCACCTCGCGGCGCAGGTCCCCCTCGACCCGGTAACTCGCCCCGATCCATTCACGGATGCGCACGACTTCCTCGTCGGTCAGATCGCGCACCCGGGTCGCCGGATTCACACGCGCACCGATGCACGTGTCCAGCGACTTGGTGCTCCCGACGCCGTAGATGTAGGTCAGCGCGATGTCGAGCCTCTTGTCTCGGGGAAGGTCGACCCCAGCGATACGTGCCACCTGATCTCCTAACCCTGTCTCTGCTTGTGGCGGGGGTTCGTGCAGATCACCATGACCCGCCCCCTCCTACGGATGACCTTGCACTTGTCACACATCTTCTTGACGCTGGGACGGACCTTCATCGACGCCCGCCCTACTTGTACCGGTAGACGACACGACCTCGGGTGAGATCGTAGGGAGACAGCTCCACGAGCACCCGGTCTCCCGGCAGGATCCGGATGTAATGCATCCGCATCTTGCCGGAGATGTGGGCCAGAACGCGGTGCCCGTTGTCGAGCTCGACCCGGAACATCGCGTTGGGCAAGGGCTCGATGACGGTGCCCTCGACCTGGATGCCCTCCTCTTTCGAAGTCGTCTGTTCCTTGTTCTTGGCTTTCGCCACGCGCGCTGCCTCTCACCTAGGTGCTCCGAACGGCCGGCCGGGAGAGATCTACGCCCCGGGGCGACCCGATCACGACCGAGACACGAGAAGCGCGCCCGCGGGCGCGCCAAGCTGACTCGGACGGGCCCGTAAGGATAGCAGACGGGGGTCCGGGCGGGTCGACCTGCCCGCGACCCGCGGCCCGCGTCACCGGCGGGTAAGGATCTCGGGACCGTCGTCCGTCACCACCACCGTGTGCTCGAAGTGGGCCGAGAGGCTGCCGTCGGCCGTGACCACGGTCCAGTCGTCGTCGAGCACGCGTGTCTCGGGCCCGCCGAGGTTGACCATCGGCTCGATCGCGAACGTCATCCCGGGCGACAGGACCTCCCGGCGACCGGCCGGGCCGTAGTTCGGGATCCATGGTTCCTCGTGAAGGCTGCGGCCCACGCCGTGACCCGCGTACTCCCGCACGATGCTGAAGCCGGCGGCGGACGCGACCTCCTCGACGGCGTGCCCGACCGTGCCCAGGCGGATCCCCGGCCGGCAGTGGTCGATGGCGGCCTCGAGCGACGCCTCCGTGACCTCGAGCAGGTGCGCCGCGGCCGGGGCGATCGCGCCCACTGCGAAGGTCCACGCGGTATCGGTATGGAAGCCTTCGTAGAAGACGCCGACGTCGATCGAGACGATGTCGCCCTCGTTCAGGTTCCGTCCGTTCGGGATGCCGTGGACGATCACCTCGTTGGGAGACGCACAGATGGACGCTGGGAACCCCCGATAACCCTTGAACGAAGGCGTGCCACCCTCCGCCGTCACGTGCTCTTCGAAGACCCGGTCGAGCTCTGCCGTGGTCACTCCGGGCGCGATCAGCGCCTCCAACCGGTCGAGCGCCGCCCCGAGGATCGCGCCGCCGCGCCTCATCGTGGCGATCTCTTCGGGGGACTTCTTGTAGATCACGACGCGACGGCGTCGGGCTCTCCAAGGGCCTCGACGATCCGGTCGAAGACCTCCTCCGGCCGGCCGAACCCGTCGACCTGCCGGAGGAGTCCCTGCTGCGCGTAGTACTCCTTCAGCGGCTCGGTCTGCTCGTGGTACAGCTTGAGGCGCTCGCGGATCGTCTGCTCCTCGTTGTCGTCCACCCGCTTGACCACCTCTCCCCCGCAGACGTCGCAGGTCCAATCGTGCGAGGGCGGTGACTCGAGGTTGTAGTTACGGCCACACTGCGAGCACGCGCGCCGCCCCAGCAGGCGGCGAAGCGAGGTCTCCTCGTCCACCTCGATCACCAAGGCGCCGTCGAGCGGATGCCCTATCTCGGAGAGCAGGTCGTCCAGCGCCCCGGCCTGGTAGGTGTTGCGAGGGAACCCGTCGAGCAAGAACCCCTGAGCCGCGTCGGCGGCCTCGAGACGTTCGCGCACGACCCGGACGGTGAGGTCGTCGGGGACGAGACGCCCTCCGTCGACGTACTGAAGCACCTCGAGGCCCAGGGAGGTACGGCCCTTGATCGCCCACCGGAATATGTCGCCGGTGGACACGGCGGGGATGCCGAAGCGTTCGCCGATCAACGCGCTCTGCGTGCCCTTGCCCGCCCCCTGGGGACCGAAGATGACGAGCCTCAACCCACGGCTGGTCACTACTTGAGGAAACCTTCGTAGTGACGCATCATCAGCTGCGATTCGATCTGCTTCATCGTCTCGAGCGTCACTCCGACCGTGATGAGGATCGATGTCCCGCCGAACGGGAGCTGCTGGATGTTGTAGACGGCGAAGACGATCGTCGGCAGAAGAGCGATCGCGGCGATGAACAGAGCGCCCGGAAGGGTGATCCGGGTGAGGATCCGGTCCAGGTACTCGGCCGTCTGCCGGCCCGGGCGGATCCCGGGTATGAAACCCCCGTACTTCTTCATGTTGTCGGCCACGTCGGTCGGGTTGAAGCTGATGGCGGTATAGAAATACGCGAAGAAGACCACCATCAGGCCGTAGAGCACCATGTAGCTCACCGCTCGAGGGTTGATCAGGTTGTTGTCGATGAAGTTCTGGATCGTCCGGTTCTGGATCACGTTCTGTAACAGGGTCGGGATGTACAAAACGCTGGACGCGAAGATGATGGGGATGATTCCCGCCTGATTCACCTTGAGTGGGATGTAGGTCGAGCTGCCCCCGTACATGCGACGGCCCACCACCCGCTTGGCGTACTGCACCGGGATCCGACGCTGCCCCTGCTCCATGATGACGATGGCGACGATCACGCCGATCCCCAGAAGGCACACGAGCAGGAACGTCCCCAGATGCTTCTGATCGAGGATGGCTTTGCCCTCGGCGGGCAGACTGGACACGATCGACGTGAAGATCAATATCGACATGCCGTTGCCGATCCCCCGCTGAGTGATGAGCTCGCCGAGCCACATGATGAGAGCCGTCCCGGCGGTGAGGGACAGCACGATCAGCGCGACCCGTCCGGGGGTGAAGTTCGGGATGATGCTGCGGCCGATGTCTGCGCCCCCTTGGCCAAGCTGGCCGCGGTTGAAGAGGAAGGCGAGCCCGGTCGACTGGAGCACGGCGAGCACTACCGTCAGGTAGCGCGTCCATTGCGTGATCTTCTTGTAGCCGCTCTCTCCCTCCTTGGACCAGGCTTCCAGCTTGGGGATCACAACCGTGAGCAGCTGCATGATGATCGAGGAGGTGATGTACGGCATGATCCCCAGCGCGAAGACCGCCATCTGGGTGAGCGCGCCCCCGGAGAAGAGGTTGATGAGGGACAGCGCCCCGCCCTGGTTGCGAGCCTGATCCGCGAACTGCTGCGCCGCCTCGACGTCGATCCCAGGCGTGGGGATGTGGGATCCCAACCGGTAGACGGTGATGATGAGAAGGGTGAACAGGATCTTCTTGCGGAGATCCGGGATCTTGAAGGCGTTGATGAACGCGCCGAGCAGGTTCACGGACGCGTCCTCTTTTCCTCGACCGCCGTCGCCGTGCCTCCAGCCGCTTCTATCTTGGTGCGCGCCGTCGCGCTGAACGCGTGCGCCCGAACCGTGACCGGACGCCCGATCTCGCCGGTACCGAGCACCTTGACGAGCTTGTCGCGCTTGCGCACCAGGCCGGCGGCCCTCAGCTCGGCCAGCCCGATATCGTCGCCCGCGACACGCGCCAGGTCGCTCAGGTTCACCGCGCCGTACTCCTTTCGGTGGGGCGGCTTGAAGCCTTTGAGCTTGGGGACACGCCGGATCAGGGGCATCTGACCGCCCTCGAAGAACGCGCTGACCTCACCGCGTGCCTTCGTGCCCTTCGTCCCGCGTCCCGAGGTGTGGCCCCGTCCCGAGCCCGTGCCGCGGCCCAGGCGTTTGCGGGCCTTGCGGGCGCCCGCAGCGGGCTTCAGGTCGTGTGGCTTCATCCCTGGACCTCCTCCACTCGGATGAGGTGCTCGACGACACGCAGCATCCCCCGGATCTCGGGCTTGTCCTCGTGAACGACCGTATGGCCCAGCCGCTTGAGGCCGAGCGCACGGATCGTCCCTCGCTGCTTGACGCCACGTGACGAGGCCGAGCGAACCTGCGTCACCTGGAGCTTGGCCATGATTACCTCGAACCCCCCGTCGCCCCGGGCGCCGCATCGTACGCGGAGCCGCGCAGCAGGTAAGGAGGAGCGACCTCCTCGGGTGTCTTCCCCCGCTTGCGCGCGATGTCCTGAGCCGTCTTGAGACCCTTCAGGCCGTTGACCGTCGCGTGCACGATGTTTATCGGGTTGTCCGATCCGAGCGACTTAGAGAGGATGTCACGGATGCCCGAGCACTCCACCACCGCGCGCACGGGGCCCCCGGCGATGACCCCCGTACCGGGCGACGCCGGCTTCAGCAGCACAACGGCACCGGAATCCTCTCCGGTGATCTCGTGGGGGATGGTGTGTCCGACCAGGGAGACCTTGAAGAAGCGACGCTTGGCGTCCTCGACCCCCTTCGTGATGGCGGCGGGAACCTCGCGCGCCTTGCCGTAACCGACGCCCACCTGCCCCGCGCCGTCTCCCACCACGACCAGCGCGGTGAAGGAGAACCTGCGTCCTCCCTTCACCACCTTGGCCACGCGATTGATCGACACGACTCGCTCCTCGTACTGGGTCCGGTCGTCATCGCGGCCCCGTCCTCCGCCTCCACCTCGTCGCATCTAACTGCTCCTCACTGTCATCAGAACTCGAGACCACCTTCGCGGGCTCCTTCGGCGACTTCCTTGACCCGGCCGTGGTACCTGAATCCTCCGCGGTCGAAGGTGATCGCGGTGATGCCGGCCGCCTTGCCGCGCTCTGCCAGGGCGACGCCCACGGCACGGGCCTTAGTCCGCGGGCCGTCGCCGGAACCGTCGGCGAGCGTCGAGGCTGCCGCCAGCGTGGCCCCCGCATCGTCGTCTATCAGCTGCGCGTAGACATGGCGGTTCGAGCGATAGACCGCCAGTCTCGGACGCTCTGCCGTCCCCAGGACCTTCTTCCGGACGCGCCGGTGACGTCGTTGCCGAGACGCGACCTTCTGAACAGTTGTCATCGTTGCTCTCTACCCCTTCGCTGCTTTGCCGGCCTTGCGCTGGATCTGCTCGCCCTCGTAGCGGATGCCCTTCGCCTTGTAGGGCTCCGGCTTCCGGATCGCGCGGATCTCGGCGGCGGTCTGCCCGACCAGCTCCTTGTCGATCCCGCGTACCGCGATCCTCGTGGGGGAAGCCACCTCGAACTCGATCCCGGCGGGTGCCGCCTTTCGGACCGGATGGGAGAAACCGACCAGTACCTCGAGGTCGGAACCCTGCTTCGCGACCCGGTAGCCGACCCCGTGGATCTCCAACCTCTTCTCGTACCCCTCGGTGACCCCTTGCACCATGTTCGCTACGAGACTGCGCGTCAGACCGTGCAAGGCCCTCGCCTCCCGCGTCTCTTTCCTCCGCTCGACGATGAGCTCGCCATCGCTCTGCCGGATCGTGACGTCCTCGTGGATCACGCGTTCGAGCTGGCCGCGCGGTCCCTTGACGCGGACGCTGCGCCCGTCGATCGTCACCTCGACGCCCGAAGGGATGGGTATGGGGGACTGGCCTACACGTGACATGAACCGCTCCTTACCAGATGTACGCGAGTACTTCGCCGCCGACCTTGGCCTGGCGGGCCTGCTTGTCGGTCATCACTCCCTGAGACGTCGAGATGATGGCCACCCCGAGACCTCCGAGCACCCGGGGGAGCTCCTGAGCCCCGCGGTAGACGCGCCGCCCGGGCCGCGAGATCCGCCGTATCCCGGAGATGACCCGCTCCCGCTCGTCCGAGTACTTGAGGCTGATCTTGATCACCGGGTGCTGTCTGTCGTCCTGGACCACCTCGACGTCGCGGACGTACCCCTCGTCGGCCAGGATACGGGCGATGTTCTGCTTGATCTTGGACGCAGGGATGAGCACCTCGTCGTGCCGTGCCGACGACGCGTTCCTGACGCGGGTGAGCATGTCGGCGATGGGATCGGTCATCGTCATCTATCGATCGCTTCCTTCACCAGCTGGCTTTCGTAAGGCCTGGGATCTCACCCGTATGGGCCATCTCCCGGAAACACAGCCGGCAGAGCCCGAACCGCTTGTAGACGGCCCGCGGCCGCCCACAACGCTTGCACCGCGTGTACGCACGCACCTTGAACTTGGGCTTCCTCTCGGCCTTGACCCGTAATGACTTCTTCGCCATCTATGCCTCCGCCTGGTCTGCCGCGCCGACCGTCGGCTTCAAGGGGAACCCGAGAGCCCTCAGTAGGGCGCGACCTTGGTCGTCGTCCATCGCCGTCGTGACGATGGTGATGTCCATGCCCCGGGTCGCGTCGATATCGTCGTAGTCGATCTCCGGGAATACGAGCTGCTCACTCAGACCGAAGCTGTAGTTCCCCTGTCCGTCGAACGAACGCGGGTTCAGCCCTCGGAAGTCACGGATACGTGGAAGAGCGATCGAGGTGAGCCGGTCGAGGAAGTCCCACATGCGGTCGCCTCTCAAGGTGACGGCGGCCCCTATGGGCATGCCCTCCCGGATCTTGAAGGTGGCGATCGATTTGCGCGCCTTGCGCAGGGCGGGCTTCTGCCCCGAGATCGTCGTCAGGTCCTTCACCGCCCCCTCCAGCAGCTTGGGGTCGCGCGCGGCGTCCCCCACCCCCATGTTGATCACGACCTTGGTTGGCCTCGGCACCTGCATGACGTTGCTCAGACCGAGCTCGTCCTTGAGCCGGGTGACGAGCTCGTTCCGGTACATCTCCTTGAGTCTCGGTGTGTACGTGCTGGTGGCCATCCCTACAGCTCCGTTCCGCACTTGCGGCAGACGCGCACCTTGCTCGCGTCCTCTTCGATCTTGAACCCGACACGGGTCGGTCCGTCGGTGGGGCACACGAGCGCCACGTTAGAGATGTCGATCGCCGTCTCCTTGTGGGCGATGCCGCCCTCCTGCGTCCCGCGCCGGTTCATCCGGACCTTCTCGTGGCGAGTGACCCGGTTGACGCCTTCCACGATCACCCTGCGCTTCTTCGGGATCACTTCGAGGACCCGGCCCTGGGCGCCGAGATCCTTGCCCGCGATGACCGCAACCTGGTCGCCCTTCTTGATGCTCGGCCCCGGCATCACAGCACCTCCGGGGCGAGCGAGATGATCTTCATGAAGCGTTTCTCCCGTAGCTCCCGGGCGACCGGACCGAAGATGCGCGTGCCACGGGGCTGCATCTGAGCGTCCACGATCACGACCGCGTTCTCGTCGAACTTGATGTACGACCCATCCCCCCGGCGATTCTCCTTGGCGGTTCGCACGACGACGGCCTTTACCACGTCGGACTTCTTGACCACCCCGCCCGGAATCGCGTCCTTCACCGTGCAGACCACGATGTCGCCCACGCTCGCGTACCGCCGGCGCGAACCGCCCAGCACTTTGATCACGAGGACCTCCCGGGCCCCCGTGTTGTCTGCTACGCGGCAGCGCGTCTCTTGTTGGATCACTTGGCCTTTTCCACGATCTCGACGACCCGCCATCTCTTGGTCTTGGACAGGGGTCGGGTCTCGGCGATGCGCACCAGATCTCCTACGCCGGCTTGGTTCGTCTCGTCGTGCGCCTTCACCCGCTTGTTCTTCCGGACGATCTTGGTGTACGTACGATGCGCCGCGGTCGCCCGGATCTCGACCACGACCGTCTTGTCCATGGCATCCGACACGACGCGGCCGGTATCGGTCTTTCGCTTCCCTCGTTCCTCCAGAGCGGTTCCGTCCATGCTCATCGCTGCGCCGCCTCTCCGCGCTCGGTCAGCTCGCGCTGCCGGAGGATCGTCTTCAGCCGAGCCACGTCCCTGCGCAGCTGGCCCAGCCGCTTGTAGTTGTCGAGCTGACCCGTCGCGTTCTGGAAGCGAAGGTTGAACAGCTCCTCCTTCGCTTCGACCAATCTGCTCTCGATCTCGTCCACCGGAAGGTCGCGGACCTCTGACGCCTTCATCACTGCACCTCCGGAAGTTGCTCGCGCAGGACGAACTTGCACTTGATCGGCAGCTTGTGGGCCGCCAGACGGATCGCCTCGCGCGCCAGCGGCTCCGGCCCCCCGGCGAGCTCGAACATCACCCGCCCCGGCTTGACCACCGCGACCCAGCCTTCGGGGTTGCCCTTGCCCGAGCCCATCCGCGTCTCGGCCGGCTTCTTCGTCACCGGCTTGTCCGGGAAGATGTTGATCCAGACCTTGCCGCCGCGGCGGATGTAACGGGTCATGGCGATACGCGCGGCTTCGATCTGGCGGTTCGTGATCCAGCCGGGTTCGACGGCCATCAGACCGTAATCGCCGAAGTTCACGCTCGTGCCGCCTTTGGCGCGGCCGCGCATCCGTCCCCTCATCTGCTTGCGGTGCTTGGTCCGCTTGGGCTGAAGCATGTCAGGACCCTCCCCCCGTGCCCTTGGGTGCGTCCGGCTCGGGTGCGTCCGGCTCGGGTGCGTCCTCGACGGGCGCGGCGTCACCCGGCTCCGGCGGAGCGGTAGGCGGCTGCGCCGCAGTGGATCGGACCTCGTCGGTAGGCGGCGAGGAGGCAGCCCCGCCGGCGGCGCTCACATCGGAGCCCGAGAGGCCCCCGGTCGCCCCTTCGACCCCCGACACCGCGGCCTCGGCTGCACCCGGATCGGGGAGGCCCGCGTCGATGTCGGACTTCGGCTTGGTACCCGCCGAGGCGCCGCCACCCCAGCGGGAACGCCCCGCGATCCGGGTGCCCTCAGGGAGAGGGGCCCGCGTCGGACCCGGGCGGGCGGCGCGCTCTTCGGCGCCCCGTCCGACGGTCTCGCCCGCAGCCAGCGCGGCCTCTCGTCGGAGCCGCGCCGTATCCCGCGCGGTCGCGTAGAGGTCCTGGAACGGGCCCTTGTAGATCCACACCTTGACGCCGATCCGCCCGAACGTGGTGCGGGCTTCGGCGAACCCGTAGTCGACGTCGGCCCGGAGGGTGTGCAGGGGCATCTGGCCCTCGATGTACCACTCGGTGCGGCTCATCTCGGCGCCGCCCAGCCGGCCCCCGCACTGCACGCGCACGCCCTTGGCGCCGTGGCGCATCGCGGTGCCGACCGCCTTCTTCATCGCCCGGCGAAAGGACACGCGGCTGACGAGCTGCTCCGCCACACCTTGCGCTATGAGCTGACCATCCAGCTCCGGTTGCTTGACCTCGATGATGTTCAGGCGAACGTCGGTCGGCTTCCCGTAGATCTTGGACTCCATCTGCTCGAGCTTCGAGCGGAGACGCTCGGCCTCGGCCCCGCGCCGGCCGATGACGATCCCCGGGCGCGCCGTGTGCGCGTCGATCCGTACCCGCTCGCGCGTGCGCTCGATGTCGACGCGGCTTATGCCGGCATGCGGTAGCTCCTTCAGGAGGTACTGGCGGATGCGCAGGTCGGCCTCGAGGTAGTCCCGGTACTGCTTGTCGCTGAACCACCGGGACTTCCAATCCGTGTGGATGCCGAGACGGAACCCGTAGGGATGAACCTTCTGACCCATCTAGCTACTCACTCTCTTTCTTGGGCGCGCGTCTGCGCGTCGTCTTGGCGGGGGAAGCTTCGGTCGCCTCGCTCGCAGGTGAGGCAGACGCCTCCAGGGGCGGCTTGCCGGCGGTGTCCTTACGGACGCGCCGGGTGGTTTGCTTGGTCGCCACGGCGGCGGTGCTGGGGGGCGGGGATGCCTCGGCGACGCCGGCGGGGCGCCCCACCACGACCGATATGTGACAGGTCCGTTTCCGGATCCGGTAGGCGCGGCCCTGGGCCCGCGGGCGGAACCGCTTCAACGTCGGGCCCTCGTCGACCCACGCGCGGGCGACGACCAGCTCGTCGCCCGGGAGCCCCCGGTTGTGCTCGGCGTTGGCGATCGCCGACTCGAGGATCTTCCCGACCGTCGAGGAAGGTCCCCGCGGAGTGAAGCGCAGAACGCGGCGCGCGTCGTCTACGTGCCGGCCGCGGATCAGGTCCACGACCTGCCTTGCCTTCGTGGGCGAGATCCGGATGAAGCGCGCCGTCGCGATCGCTTCCTCCGCCTCGGGGGCGATCTTCCTGGCCATCACTTCACCCTCGTGGAGCGTTCGGCGGATCCTCCGTGCGTCCGGAAGGCACGCGTCGGCGCGAACTCTCCCAGCTTGTGCCCCACCATCGATTCGGTGATGTAGACGGGGACGTGCTTTCGTCCGTCGTGCACCGCCAGCGTGTGCCCTACCATCTCGGGGATCACGGTGGAGCGGCGCGACCACGTCTTGATGACGCGCTTGTCGTTCTTCTTGTTCATCTCGACGATCTTCACCAGCAAGTGGTCGTCGACGAAGGGACCCTTCTTCAGCGATCTCGGCACGATCTAGCCCCTTCTCTTCTTGCCGCGCCGGCGGACGATCATGGCGTCGGACGACTTCTTCTTGCGGGTACGTCCCTCGGGCTTTCCCCAGGGGCTGACGGGATGACGCCCTCCGGACGACTTGCCCTCGCCTCCACCCAGCGGATGGTCGACCGGGTTCATGGCCACCCCACGCACCGAGGGACGCTTGTTCTTCCAGCGGTTGCGGCCGGCCTTGCCCTGCGAGATCAGCTCGGCTTCGGCGTTACCCACCTCGCCTACGGTTGCGCGGCACGAGGCCTGCACCATCCGCATCTCGCCCGAGGGCAGGCGGAGGGTGGCAAGCCGCCCCTCCTTCGCCACCAGCTGGACCGAGGATCCCGCGGAACGAGCCAGCTTCCCGCCCGCTCCGGGCTTGAGCTCGATGTTGTGGACGACGGTTCCGACCGGGATGTTGCGCAGCGGAAGGGCGTTGCCGGGTCGGATCTCGACCCCGGTCCCGGACCTAAGAACGTCGCCGACGCGCACCCGGTTGGGATAGAGGATGTAACGCTTCTCGCCGTCGGCATAGTGAAGCAGAGCGATGCGGGCGTTCCGGTTGGGGTCGTACTCGATGTGCGCGACCTTGGCCGGGATGTCGTCCTTGGCTCGCTTGAAGTCGATCACCCGGTACCGGGTCTTGTTGCCCCCGCCCTGATGGCGCGCGGTCACCCGGCCGTTGTTGTTCCGGCCGGCCTTCCGTGGGTTTGGCTCCACCAACGACTTCTCCGGCTCCGAGCGCGTTATCTCCTTGAAGTCGGAGAACGTCTGGAACCGCCGTCCCGGAG
Organism: Actinomycetota bacterium; assembly: GCA_046262015.1. GTDB lineage: Bacteria > Actinomycetota > CADDZG01 > CADDZG01 > WHSQ01 > JBHENN01. The sequence continues at coordinate 31,882 of JBHENN010000051.1, forward strand.
ACGTCGGCTTCGCTTTACGGATCGCCATCTCTCTCCTCCCTAGCCTTGCTGGTCGAAGATCTCGATCTTGTCGCCCGCGGCCAGCTTCACCACGGCGCGCTTGCTGTCCGGGCGCTTCCCCTGAGCGGACCGGAAACGCTTCGTCTTGCCCTGGCGGTTCATGGTGTTCACCGCGACGACTTTCACGCCCCAGATGTGCTCTACCGCTTGGCGGATCTCGGTCTTGTTGGCGTCCGGGTGAACCACGAACGTGTAGGCGTTCTGATCGATCAACGAGTACGACTTCTCGCTGACGACCGGAGCGAGGATCACGTCGCGCGGGTCCGACTTCGTCGAGCTCACGCCGATACCGCCTTCGTTCCCTCGGTCTCCCGGCCGGCGGCGTCCACCATGGTTTCGAACGCCGCCTTCGTGAAGATGACCGCGTCGGCAACGAGTACGTCGTACGTCGAGAGCGAGCCCACCATCGAGAACGCCGCACCGCTCAGGTTGCGGAAGGCGCGATCGATGACGACCGAGCCCTGGTCCGGATCGAGCACCAGAAGGAAGCGACCGGCGATGCCCTCCTTGGCCAGGATCTCGGCGGCGGCCTTGGTCTTGCGCGCCGACCAGTCGTAGAGCACGAAGATGCCCCCGGCTCGGGCCTTAGCACTGAGAGCGCTCTTGAGCGCGGCCCGGCGCATCTTCTTCGGCAACCGAACGGAATGGTCGCGCGGCTTGGGACCGAAGACGGCCCCGCCGCCGACCCAGATCGGGCTGCGGATCGAGCCGTGCCGAGCCCGTCCCGTGCCCTTCTGACGCCAGGGCTTCGTGCCGCCACCGCGCACCTCGGAACGGGTCTTCGTCGAGGCCGTGCCGGAGCGGGCCCCGGCGAGCAGGGCCACAACCGCCTGATGCATCAAGGGGACATTCACGTCGACGCCGAAGATCGCCTCGGGAAGGGCTCGTTCCCGGGTGGTGCCGTCTCCCGCGTTGATCACCTTGGCCGTGAGCTCTGCCATCAGCCTGCCTTCCTCGGGGCCGGCGGGAGGAGGCGCTGGCGAGGACGGATCGCGCTGCGGATCATGAGCAGCCCACCGTTGGGACCGGGCACGGCGCCGCGGATCAGCATCAGGTCGCGGCCGGGGTCGGCGGCGATGACTTTGAGGTTCAGGGTGGTCACCCGCTGGTGGCCCATGTGACCCGCCATGCGAGTGCCCTTGAACACCCGCGCGGGCGTGGCGCACGCTCCGATCGAGCCCGGCGAGCGGTGCTTCCTCTGGGTTCCGTGGGTCGCCGAGAGACCTTTGAAGTTGTGCCGCTTCATGCCGCCGGCGAAGCCCTTCCCTTTCGTCACCCCGACGACATCCACGAGCTCACCCACGGCGAACACGTCGGCCTTGATCTCGGTGCCCGGCGCGTAGTTTCCAAGGTCGTCCATCCGCAGCTCGACGAGATAACGGGCGGGGTCGATCCCGACCTTGGCGAAATGCCCCGCGCGCGGCTTCGTCACCCGCCGAGCGGCGCCGAAGGCGAGCTGGATCGCCGCGTAGCCATCGGTCTCGGGTCTCTTGACCTGGGCGACGCGACAAGGTCCGGCTTCGACCACGGTGACGGGGACGGCGCGCCCGTTCTCGTCGAACACCTGGGTCATCCCGATCTTGCGACCGAGGATGCCTTTGACCTCTGCCATCTAACGATGCCCTTCCACTTAGAGCTTGAGCTCGATGTCGACGCCCGCCGGCAGGTCGAGACGCTGCAGAGAATCGACGGTCTTGGGGGTCGGGTTGACGATGTCCAGGATCCGCTTGTGCGTGCGCATCTCGAAGTGCTCGCGCGAGTCCTTGTCCTTGTGAGGGGATCGGATGACCGTGTACACGGACCGTTCGGTCGGCAGCGGGATGGGACCATTGACGCTCGCACCGGTGCGCGTCACCGTTTCGACGATCTTGCGCGCCGACTGGTCGATGACCTCGTGGTCATAGGCCTTCAGCCTGATCCTGATCTTCATCCCGTTGCCTGCCACCGCTGCCTTCTCTCCTATTCGAGGATCTTCGTGACGCGGCCCGCGCCGACGGTCCGCCCGCCCTCGCGGATGGCGAAGCGCAGGCCCTCGTCCATGGCGACCGGCTGGATCAGGGTGACCTCCATCTCCGTGTTGTCTCCGGGCATGACCATCTCGGTCCCGGCCGGAAGCTGCACCGAACCGGTCACATCTGTGGTCCGGAAGTAGAACTGAGGGCGGTAGTTGTTGAAGAACGGCGTATGACGCCCTCCCTCGTTCTTGCTGAGCACATAGACCTGGGCGTTGAACTTGGTGTGCGGTGTGATCGACCCCGGCTTGCACAACACCTGCCCTCGCTGGACCTCGTCCTTCTTGGTACCGCGCAGCAGGATGCCGGCGTTATCGCCGGCCTGCGCCTCGTCGAGGAGCTTCCGGAACATCTCGATACCGGTCACGACGGTGCGTGAGGTCTTCTCCACGATGCCCACGATCTCGATCTCTTCGCCGGTCTTGAGCTGTCCCTGCTCGACGCGACCGGTGACGACCGTGCCGCGGCCGGTGATCGTGAACACGTCCTCGATCGGCATGAGGAAGGGCTTGTTGACATCCCGCTCGGGCTCGGGGATGTATTCGTCGACCGCCTTCATCAGCTCGAGGATCTGCCCCTTGGCTTCGGCGTCGTCTCCTTCGAGCGCCTTCAGTGCGGACACGCGGACGACGGGGATGTCGTCACCCGGGTACTCGTACTCGGTAAGGAGCTCGCGCACCTCGAGTTCGACGAGGTCGAGCAGCTCGGGATCGTCCACCATGTCGACCTTGTTCAGGGCCACCACGATGTAGGGGACGTTCACCTGGCGGGCCAGCAGGACGTGCTCGCGCGTCTGGGGCATGGGTCCGTCGGCCGCCGACACAACCAGGATCGCACCGTCGACCTGAGCGGCCCCCGTGATCATGTTCTTGATGTAGTCGGCGTGCCCCGGCATGTCCACGTGGGCGTAATGACGGTTGTCCGTCTCGTACTCGACATGGGCGATCGCGATCGTGATGCCACGTTCCTTCTCCTCCGGCGCCTTGTCGATCTGGTCGAAGGGGGTGAACGAGACGTTCGGGTTGCTCTCCGCGAGCGTCTTCGTGATCGCAGCCGTCAGCGTGGTCTTGCCATGGTCGATGTGACCCATGGTCCCGACGTTCACGTGAGGCTTGGTGCGCTCGAACTTCTGCTTCGCCATACCTCTTCTCCTTGTCCCTTACTTCCCGGCCGGTTCACCGCGAACGGTGGCTACAACGTCTTCTGCGATCGATTGCGGGGTCTCTTTGTAGGAGTTGAACTGCATCGAGTAGGTAGCGCGCCCCTGGGTGCGGCTGCGGAGCTCGGTGGCGTATCCGAACATCTCCGCCAGCGGCACCTGTGCCTTCACGATGCGATCCGAGCCACGCGAGTCCATCGACTCGATGCGCCCGCGGCGGCCCGAGATATCGCCGATCACATCGCCCATGTACTCCTCGGGAGTGACGACCTCGACATCGAACACCGGCTCGAGGAGGACCGGCTTCGCCTTTCGAGCCGCGTCTTTGAACGCCATCGAGCCTGCGATCTTGAACGCCATCTCGGACGAGTCGACCTCGTGGAACGACCCGTCCTGGAGGACAACTCGCAGGTCCACGACGGGATAGCCAGCGAGCACGCCGGAGGCCATCGCCTCCTGAACGCCCTGATCGACCGCCGGGATGTACTCGGTGGGGATCTTGCCACCGGTGATCTTGTTGACGAACTCGTATCCGCCGCCGGGCCCGGTCGGAGCCATGTCGATCACGACATGCGCGAACTGCCCCTTGCCGCCCGTCTGCTTGACGTAGCGGATCACGACCTTCTCGACCGCGTCGCGGATCGTCTCCCGGTAGGCGACCTGCGGCTTGCCGACGTTGGCGCCGACCTTGAACTCGCGGATCAGGCGGTCGACGAGCACCTCGAGGTGGAGCTCGCCCATACCCGAGATGATCGTCTGACCGGTGTCGTCGTCGGTATGGACACGGAACGTCGGGTCCTCCTCGGAAAGACGCTGCAGTGCGTTCCCGAGCTTGTCCGAGTCCGGCTTGGACTTGGGCTCGATCGCGACGTCGATCACCGGGGCGGGGAAGTTCATCTTCTCGAGGAGGACGCGGTCGTTCGGATCGCACAGCGTGTCGCCCGTCAGCGTCTGCTTGAGCCCGACGATAGCCACGATGTCTCCCGCGAACACCGCATCCTTGTCCTCGCGGTGGTTGGCATGCATCTGCAGGATCCGCCCCACCCGCTCCTTGCGGTCCCGGGTCGAGTTGTGGACGTGGTCGCCCGACCGCAAGGTCCCCGAATAGACGCGCAGGTAGGTGAGCCGGCCGACGTAGGGGTCGCTCATGATCTTGAAGGCGAGTGCAGAGAACGGCGCGCTGTCGTCGGGCTTGCGCTCGACCAGCTCGTCGCTGTCGGGGCGCACGGCCTCCATCGGGGGGACGTCCAGCGGGCTCGGCAGGTACCAGCACACGGCATCCAGCAGGGGCTGCACCGCCTTGTTCTTGAAGGCCGTGCCGCACAGAACCGGAGTGACGTCGCCCGAGATGGTGGCGCGCCGGATCGCCTTCTTGATGTCGTCGACGGTGGGCTCGGTCTCGGCGACGTACAGCTCCATGATCTGCTCGTCGTGGTCGGCGAGCGCTTCGATCAGGTCGTGCCGGTACTTAGCAGCCTGCTCGGCGAGCTCCTTGGGGATCGGGCGGTCCTCCCACTCCTCGCCCATCCCCTCGGACGGCCAGTAGTGCGCCACCATGGTGACGAGGTCGACGACGCCGTGGAAGTCCGCCTCCTTACCGATGGGGAGCTGGATGCACACCGGCGTGCCGTTCAGACGGTCCTCGATCATCGAGACGGTGCGGAAGAAGTCGGCGCCCGTGCGGTCCATCTTGTTCACGAAGCAGATCCGCGGCACGTTGTAACGATCCGCCTGACGCCATACCGTCTCGGATTGAGGCTCGACACCGGCCACCGCATCGAACACCGCGACGGCGCCGTCGAGCACCCGGAGTGACCGCTCGACCTCGACCGTGAAGTCGACGTGGCCCGGGGTGTCGATGATGTTGATCCAGTAGCCCTTCCAGTGGGCCGTCGTCGCCGCCGAGGTGATGGTGATCCCGCGTTCCTGCTCCTGGACCATCCAGTCCATGACCGCAGCGCCCTCGTGGACCTCTCCGATCTTGTAGGTCCGGCCGGTGTAATAGAGGATCCGTTCGGTCGTGGTGGTCTTGCCGGCGTCGATGTGGGCCATGATCCCGATGTTCCGGGTGTGGCTCAACGGGTACTCGCGGATGAGCGGCGCGCCGCTCTTGACGGCCCGCAGGTCCGGTCTCTGTTGTGGTTGCTTCTCAGCAGCTTCAGCCATCGTTCCCTCTCGAGGCGGTCGCTCCGCCGATCACCATCGGTAGTGAGCGAAGGCTTTATTGGCCTCCGCCATCTTGTGCATGTCTTCCCGGCGCTTGACGGCGGCGCCGGCCCCTCCCGAAGCGTCGAGGATCTCGCCCGCCAGGCGCTCCGCCATGTTGCGCTCCCGGCGGTTGCGAGCGAAGGTGACCAGCCATCTGATCGCCAGGGTCGTCCCCCGCCTCGACGCGACCTCGACGGGAACCTGGTAGGTCGCGCCACCCACCCGGCGCGACTTCACCTCCAATAGAGGCTTGATGTTGTCGATCGCCTTCTTGTAGGTGGGCAGCGGATCCTTGCCGGTGCGCTCGCCGACCTTCGCGAGGGCGTCGTAGACGATCTTCTCCGCCAGCGAACGCTTGCCGCGCATGAGCATCCTGTTCTGCAGCTGCGTTACGAGCGTGGAGCTGTGGATCGGATCGGGCTTGAGCTCGCGCCGGTTCGGAGGACCCTTGCGTGGCATATCAGCCGCCTGCCTTCTTGGCGCCGTACTTGGACCGGGACTGCACCCGGTCGCGCACGCCGGCAGTGTCCAGCGCCGCGCGCACGATCTTGTAGCGGACGCCGGGAAGGTCCTTCACCCGTCCTCCGCGCACCAGCACGATGGAGTGCTCCTGCAGGTTGTGCCCGATGCCCGGGATGTAGGCGGTGACCTCGATGCCGGAGGTGAGACGGACGCGCGCGACCTTGCGCAGCGCGGAGTTCGGCTTCTTGGGGGTGGTGGTGTAGACGCGGGTGCACACGCCTCGCCGCTGCGGCGAGCCCTTGAGGGCGGGCGACTTCGACTTCTCCCGCTTGGATTCCCGGCCCTGACGGACCAGCTGTTGGATCGTCGGCACTCTTCCTCCTCGACGCGTCCACGTGGGCTCGGGCCCGCGCACGCTGCGTGTCTCACCCCTATGAGACCCGGCGGGCGGTGGGCACGGCGTGGCCACGCGCGGGACCGGAGCCCCTTTTTCAGTGGTCGTCCGGCGATAACCCAGACCCCGCCGGTTCCCGGGGCGACCGGGCCTTACGGAGCTCACCGAACTCGGGTTGCTGCTCGTTGCGGACGCGCCGAACCGACGCGCAGCCACGCCCCCAGACGGGGACGTGGCGGGCAATACTAGGCGGCGCGTGCGCCCGGGTCAAACGGGGACCGGGCTACTTGACGGTGTCGCCCGCGGTGTAGGTGAAGTCGGCGTTGCCCCCAGCCTGCGGCCCGCTCGAGGGGTTGTGGCTGTAGATGCACGTGATCGCGTGGTTCATGCCCTCGGGAACCACGCCCTTCTCGCCGCCGGCGCCGCGCTCGGTGAACTCGACGGTGATCCCGGGGCTGAAGTTGACCGGGTCGGCTCCGTTCGGGTCGGTGGTCCCGTACTCGCTGTACATGTAGAGGTCGAAATCGACCGTGCCCATGCCGCCCTCGGGCTCGAGCTTGAACTTCTTGTTCCACGTCTT
>JBHENN010000052.1:0-3457 GCA_046262015.1 Actinomycetota bacterium
CCCACCGCGATCACGAAGCCGAGCAGCATCCAGCCCACCCCCACGTTCGAGCGGGACACCACGAGCCCGAGCCAGCCGAGGCACAATCCCGCCCAGTAGAGAAGCCCCACCGCGGCCTTCACCGGCAGGCCGATGCGCACCAACCGGTGCGAGATGTGGTCGCGCGCTCCAAGGAACACCGGCCGTCCGTGGTTGAGCCGGCTCAGAACGACGAGGGTCGTGTCCAGGATCGGGATGCCGAGCACCACTACCGGCACGAGGAAGGTGACCGCCAACAGGTTGTCGAAGCGCAGCTCGATCCCGATCAGAGCGAGGAGGAATCCCAGGAAGAGCGATCCGGTATCGCCCATGAAGATCTTGGCCGGGTGGCGGTTGTGCGCCAGGAAGCCGAACGACGCGCCGGCCAGAGCGGCCGAGAGCAAGGTCAGGACGAATAGCCCCTCGAGCGCCCCGAGGACGGCGAAGCTGAGCGCGCTTACCCCGGCGAGCCCGGCGGACAGCCCGTCCATGTTGTCGAGCAGGTTGAAGGCGTTGGTGATGCCGACGATCCAGAAGATGGTCAGGAGAAGGTCCCCGACCTCCCACGGGGTAGCGGCGACGCGAAACCCCGCCGCGTATGCACCCGCAGCCGCCGCGAGCTGGGCGGTGAGGCGGAGGGACCGCGGCATGGGTCTGATGTCGTCCAGCAGGCCGACTAGGCCCAGGCCAACCCCCAATCCGGCACCCAGCGCGAGCTGGCCGCCCAAGGCGAACGAGAGCTGGCCGGACAGGATGAACAGGACCGGCACCCCGGCGCCGAGGCCGCAGAAGATGGCCAGGCCGCCCAGATAGGGGGTCGCCTCGGCATGACCCTTGTGGGACATGTCCGGCCGATCGAGGATTCCGAACCGGCGGGCGAGGCGCGCGGTGAGTGGAGTGACGAGATAGGTGACCAGCATCGCCGACGCGAATGCGGCCAGATTGATCGCGAGGTCCGTTGCGTGCCCCTCTCTCGGCGTCGCTCAGGCGCGTGACAGTACCCAACGAGAGACGTAGCAGGGAGCCGGTCGGCGGCTACGCTGCATCGCCGTGAAAGAGGGCATCTACTCGGGGGGATCCCGTTGAAGACGCTGTTGCTCACCAGGGGGCCGGGCCTCCGGCGCGCTGTTCTGCTGGTGCTCGTAGCGGGCGTGCCGGCGGTCTTCCTCAGATCGCTGAACGACCCGTTCAACGTGCCGAAGCTGGCGTTCTTGTTGGTCCTCGTCACCGTCGTGGGGGCGGTGCGCGTCGCCGAGCTCCTCCAGGGTGAGAGTCCGGAGCGGCTCCGAGCCCTCCTGGTGCCGGCAACCGCGCTCCTCGCGCCGCTCACGGTCGCGTGGCTGGCGTCGCCCTTCAAGGGGTGGGAGCTGCTCGGTCTCTACGGGCGCTTCGGGGGCCTGATCCCCTACGTGCTCGTCGTGGTGGCGGGGATCCTCATCGCCGATGCGTTCTCCGGGGATGCACTGCCACTCGCGTGGGCGGTCGTTGCGGGAGGGGTGATAGCGAGTGCGTACGCCATCATCCAGTGGCTGGGCGCCGACCCCTACTCATGGTCGCTGGGTGGCCAGGAGACGAGGGGCGTCGCTACCTCCACACTCGGCAACTCCAACTTCACTGGAGGCTACCTGTCGGTCGTGCTTCCGGTCGCCCTTGGCCTTTGCTTCCTCGACCGCACCACCCGCCGGCGCGCGCTCAAGATCGTTCCTGTCGTCGCGATCGGGTGGCTGTTGTCGTTCAGCCAGGGCGCCCTCGCTGCGGGGTTGGCGAGCCTGGCGGTGACCGGTGGCTTCGTGCTGGCGCCCCGCTGGCGGAACGCCAGACTCGCCGGGCTAGCGGTCGCCGCTGCGGGCTTGATAGTTGTCGTCGGCGCGGTGGGCTACACGCTGATCGAGCCCGAGACGACCCGGCTGCCGATCACGGTTACTTACAGAGGATGGTGGTGGCAGTCGGCTGTAAGCATGGCTCTCGACTCCCCGATCTTCGGCTCGGGACCGAACACGTTCGCCCTGAAAGGGGTTCAATATCGTCCTGCCCCCGACGCGCTCGAGATCAACTACAACTTCGCCGACGACCCCCATTCGGTGTTCTTCGCGATGTTGGCGAACGCGGGGGTCCTCGGCGCTGCCGGTTTCCTGGTCGTCGTCGGGTGGACGGTGAGGAAAGGGGTATCGCTGGCGGCCGCAGACATCCTGCCGGCCTCGTTTTTCGGATCCGCGATCGCGTACTTCGTGCAAGCGATGGTGAGCATCGACGAACTGTCGTTGCGTCTCTCCCTATGGGTCGCCCTCGGAGGCGTGGTCGCATCCACCGCCCCCCGCCTCAAGGAAGCGGCAACCGGGGGGGCGCGCGGGCGAGTCACGAAAAAGAAGAAGCGCAGGGCAGCGCGGTCCCCCCTGCGGCGCCCGGCGGCCGTGTACGCCCTCGCTCTCCCCGTAGCGGCCGCGTCGTGGTGGGGGATCGGCTTCGTGATGGCCGATGGACGCGTGCTCGAGGGGAAGCGTTTGTTCGCGCAGGACCGGCCCGAGGAGGCGATCGAGCGGTTCCAGCTTGCGCTGGGGTTCCGCGACTCCACGCGCTATCGCCAGGATTACGGTTTCCATCTCGGTCAGGTGGCTCTGGCGCGGGGAGTGGAGGGCGAGGATTACCTCGCCAGGGCCCGGGACGCCTTCGGCTACCTGGACGGATTCCCCGAGCTGATCGGGCGCGTCAGCTTGGCGCGCATCCTGCGTAACTACAGCGTGGTCGACCCCGCGACGGGCGAGGAAGCGATCGACCTCTACGAGGAGGCACGACGGATCGATCCCCTCAACCCCTTGCTCGGGCTCGAGCTGGCCGAAACGCACATGCAGCTCGGGCGCTACGAGGAGGGCGTAGAGCTGCTCGCGCCGCTGGCCGAACGCGCCGGGGCGCGCTACCCGGAGATCTGGGGCGCCTTGGGCCTCGCGCACGCGCATCTCGGCGACGCCGCGGCCGCTCGGGCCGCGATCGAGCGCGCTCTGACGCTAAGCCCTGAGGACCCGAGGGCTGTATCGGCGCAAGAGCTCCTCGGGTCGCGGGCGCCCTGACCGCCCGTGTAGCGTCGCGCCCATGCAAGGTATGAGCGCGGGGACCGAACCAGTTCGATGAGGTATCTCGTCACCGGCGGAGCCGGGTTCATCGGATCGCACCTGACCGAGCGGCTGCTCGCCGGGGGCGACGAGGTCGTCGTCCTCGACAACCTGTCCACCGGCAGCGCCGGCAACCTGGGGGCCGCCGGCGATCGCGCCCGCTTCGTCCACGGCAGCGTGCTCGACCCGCACCTCGTCGACGAGCTCGTCGGAGCATCCGATGTCACGGTCCATCTCGCCGCCGCGGTCGGCGTGCGGTTGATCGTCGACCATCCCCTGCGCAGCTTCATCACGAACATCAAGGGCTCGGAGAACGTCCTCGAGGCGGCCCA
>JBHENN010000053.1:0-28904 GCA_046262015.1 Actinomycetota bacterium
CGGTGGGTCGGGCACCCGGCTACCCGCGAGGCGGCTACCGGCGAGGGCGGCCAGCCCCACGACGCCGGCCGCGCCGACGACCGCCGCGGCTACGATCAGGGCCCGGGGAGGCCGCTTCTGATGTCCAGGAAGGTCGGTCACCGGCGAGGGAGCCTATACGGCCCACTAAGTGTTAGATTCACCTAGTGTTTGAGAAGCTAGGGGGGGCGCCCACCTCGGAGCACGGTCGACGCCCCGTCGTCCACGCAGGTCAGGGAGGGATCGATGGCTGAGGCTCATACCTCACACGGGAACCGTCCGGAGGACATGGACCCGCGCGATCCGTTCGCCGCGGTGGGGATGCGCAGCAAGGTCGAAGAGCTTCCGCAGGCGTCGGCGCAGATGAGGCTGGGTCCGCTCGAGAAGATCTATCTGATCTGGATGGTCGGCGGTTCGTGCGACGGCTGCACGATCGCGGTCACCGGCGCGACGAACCCGCGCGTCGAGCACCTCCTCCTGGGCGTCGTGCCCGGTCTGCCCAAGATCGAGTTGATCCATACGGTCACCTCGGTCGAAGCGGGGCCGGAGTGGGTGCACAACCTGTTCATGGCCGAGCGCGGCGAGCTGGACGCCCCGTTCATCATCACGTGGGAAGGCTCGATGTTCGACGAGACCCGTTCGGGCGACGGCTATTTCATGGGGCTGGGCGAAGACCCCGAGACGGGGCGGACGATCACCTCGGCGGAATGGATGCGCCGGCTCGCGCCCAAGGCAGCGGCCGTGGTCGCGATCGGAACCTGCGCGTGCTGGGGCGGCATCCCCGCCGCGGAGGGCAATCCGACCGGTTCGATGGCGGTCATGGACTACCTCGGCAAGGACTACCGGTCCTCCCTCGGCGTGCCGGTGGTGAACGTGCCGGGATGCTCGCCGATCGGGGACAACTACATGGAGACTGCCGCCGCGGTGCTGCTCTTCCTTCAGGGCCTCGCACCGCTGCCCGAGTTCGACGAGCTCGGACGGCCGGCATGGCTGTTCGGAGAGACGGTGCACCGCCACTGTCCCCGGGCCGGCTACTACGAGGAAGGCGTGTTCGCCGAGTCCTACGGCGACAAGGAATGTCTCGTAGAGCTCGGGTGCTGGGGCCCCGTGGTCCAGTGCAACATCGCCGAGCGCGGGATCCTCAACGGCACCGGTGGGTGCATGCAGATGGGCGGCATCTGCATCGGGTGCACGATGCCCGGTTTCCCCGACAAGTTCTCGCCGATCTACGCGGCCCCGCCGGGATCGATGATCTCGTCCAACACGTCGCGCGTCACGGGCGGGTTCATCCGCCGCATGCGCAGGATTTCCATGGCGGACAAGAACCGCACCGCGCGCTGGGAAGGCAAGCAGGCGCCCTCGGGGTGGGCCCGCTACAACACCGAGCCCAAGGGCGCCGTGAAGCTGCTCCACAAGGCATACCGCGCGTACCAGCATTCCAAGATCGGCAGCTGATGATGGCGGAGAAGATCGTTCGTTCCGCAGGGGGAGAGGTGAGATCGGATGTGCTTTAAGAACCTCCCGGTCGAGTTCGACGAGAACGGCAAGGCGCGCCTGAGGGAAGGTGTCGCGGACCCCTACTCGCTAACGGGCGAACGGACGAAGGCGTACACCAAGACGATCCAGCGCCCGATCGGCGGCGGTGCCATCGCCACGAAGGGCAAGGTCCGCGACTGGATGATCGACCCGATCACGCGCGTGGCCGGCGCCCTCGCGGTGCACATCGGTCTCGACGTCGAGCAGCGGGTGGCCGTGGACGCGCACTCGATGGCCATGCTCTTCCGTGGTTACGAGATCATCCTCCAGGGCCGCGACCCCAGGGACGCGATCGACATCTCGTCGCGCGCTTGCGGTGTATGCGGCGGGGTCCACGCAGCCGTGTCGTCGCAGAACCTCGACATGGCTCTGGGCGTCCGCACGCCTCCCATGGGAGTCATGGTGCGGAACCTCGGGGCGGGGGCCGAGATGCTATACGACCACCCGATCCACCTCGGCCTGCTGGCCGGACCTGACTACTCCACCGCCCTCGTTTCCGTCACCAACCCGGAGATCGTCGCGAAGGCAGCGAAGACGCCCGCCGGGCACGCCCACGTCCACGGCTACCAGACGGTCAAGGACATCATGGATGCGATGGATCCCCTGACCGGGGCGATCTACCTCGAGGCGATCGAGTTCACCCGGCTCGGTCGTGAGATGTGCAACTACATGTTCGGGAAGTATCCCCACCCGTCGACCCTCGTGCCCGGTGGGGTCACGACGACCTTGTCGACGACGAGCTTCAACGAGTTCTACAGCCGCCTGATCAAGTTCTTCGACTACTCGAAGCGGATCGCCGGCTGGTGGGACGACGTGATGGACTTCTTCCTCGACCACAACCCCGACTATGCGCTGGTCGGTGCGCGTCCCAACAACCTGATCCAGACGGGCATCTGGGACGACCCGTGGGCATACGACGCCAAGTACGAGAACATGGCGGAGTGGGGGGACAAGCGCTGGTCGATCCCCGGCATCATCCGCAACGGCGAGCTCGTCACCACGAACCTGCACCAGATCAACTGTGGGATCGAGGAGTTCGTCTCGCACTCGTTCTACGAGGAGTGGACCAGCGGCAACGGCAGTGCGAAGTACGCGACCGACCCCGCCGGCAACCCCATCTCCCCGTACCACGCGTGGAACAAGACGACGATCCCCCGCCCGGAAGGACGGAACTTCAAAGAGAAGTACTCCTGGGACTGCGCGCCCCGATGGGACCGCACGACGATGGAGACCGGGATCTACGGACGGATGTGGACCACGGCGATGGCCCAGAAGATGACCAAGAACGACTTCATCGAGTCCACCGGCGACAGCCTCAAGATGCTGATGCCCAAGTTCGAGCTTCCCGAGATGGAGCTCGAGTGGAAGGTGCCCAAGCAGATCAACGCGCTAGAGCGCAACCGGGCACGCGCCTACGGGGTCGCGTTCACCGCGGCCATCACGATGAACATGCTGTTGCAGGCTTTCGAGCTGTGGCGCAAGGGCGAGACCAAGGCATGGACGAAGTTCCAGATCCCCAAGGGCGAGATCACATCGGTTGGGTTCACCGAGGCCGGCCGCGGCTACCTCAGCCATCACATGACCATGGACAAGGGCCGGATCGTGAACTACCAGATCAACACGCCCTCCACGTGGAACGCATCGCCGCGGGACCCATTCGGCAATCCGGGGGCGTACGAGGAGGCCATCATCGGGACGCCGTTGCTCGAGAAGACCAAGGACCACGAGCTCAAGGGGATCGACGTCCTGCGAGCGATCCGCTCGTTCGACCCGTGCATGCCGTGTACCACGCACCTCGACACCGGTCGCGGCGTGATCGTGCGGGAGGTCAACTCGTGCTCGTGCACGCTCGAGTAACGAGCTAGTCGTCCAGCTATCAGACCGCGCCGTCTCTCATAATGGGCCGGTGTCGGCCGACCGGAAGGTGCGCGTGCTCGTCGCGGGGGTGGGCAACCCGTGGCTGCGCGACCTCGACTTCGGCCCTCAGTTCATCCGCCGCATCCAGACGCTCGAGTGGCCGGACTGGGTGGCCGTAGAGGACGCGTCCTACGCCGCCCACCGCGTGCTGCACCTCCTGCAAGAGCTCAACCCCGAGCGGATCGTGTTCGTGAGCGGTTATCCGCGCGGCGACCCCCCCGGGACGATCCGGCGCTACCTGGACGAAGGCGGGTTACCCGACGAGGCCGAGGTCCAGGACAGGATGGGTGAGGCCGCGGGCGGGGTGATCGACTTCGACCACACGCTGATCGTGGCGCGCTATTTCAAGGCACTGCCGGCCGACACCGTCGTCATCGAGGTGGAGGCAGGGGATACTGGTTTCGGAACGGGGTTCTCAGATGAGGTCGAGAAGAGTGTCGACCGGGTCCTCGAGCTGGTCCGGAAAGAGGTTGCGAGATGAGTGAGGCGGAGGTTCCTCGAGCCCCGTCGGTGACGGAGCCCGCGCGGGACACGGATGCGCCGGCTGCCGAGGAGATGGAGCTCGACGCCGCCTTCGTCCGGATGGGGGAGCTCGTCGAGCTGCTTCAGGAGAGCCCCGACGGGCCGGTGAAGGAGGCCGTCTTCGAGCTCCTCGACTGGGTCGACGGGTTCCACCGCGAGGCGGTGGTCCGGATCGGCGCCCTGCTGCCGTCCGACGCACTCGACAGCTTGGTCCAGGACCCCGTCGTCGCGCGCTTCTTCGAAACCTATTCCGAGGACGAGGACGAGGACCCGGACGACCTCGCCGACTCGCTGGAAGAGGCCCTGGACGAGATCCGCCCCTATCTCCATTCCCATGGTGGTGAGATGGAGGTGCTCGGCGTCGAACGGGGGGTCGTACGTCTGCGATTGATGGGCTCGTGTCACGGGTGCCCCTCGAGCACGCTGACCCTCACGCAAGGTGTCGAGAAGATCCTCAAGGAGCGCTGGCCGGGGTTCCGGAAGGTCGAGGTCGAAGGACTCGAGGACGAAGAGCCTGCTCCCACCCCGGCGAAGCTCCACCAGATCCAATCGCTGCGTCGGGGATGACCCTTCCGCTCGACCAGATCGTCTTCCGCACGCGCGCCCTCGCCCAGGCCCATCCGTTCACGCCGCGCGCCCAGTCGTACTTCACGGAGGTCGTCGGCCGCGAGCAGTCGCTGCAGGAGGTGCCCGAGATCGGTACGTGGGCCGGATACGCGATCACGGTCGGCTATTGCCTGCGCAAGGTCGAAGAGAGCGACGCCGACTCCTCCCTGGATCCTCCCCCCGGCCTGCCCGCCGACCTCGACGCGTGCGCCACCGACATCGCCGACCGGATCCGCACAGAGCGGGCCGGCGGACTGCTGCTGTACCCAGAGCCGCTGCTCGTCGACGCGCTCGACCGCATAATCGCCGGCGAGGTCGAGCGCCGTCTTTCGCACGGATCGGACGAGATCGACGCGGCGACCTTCGCCCAGCTCGAGACCTACCTCGCGTGGTGGACCATCAAGGGATACGCCCTGCGGATCGCCGAGCAGCTCGAGCTCGAGCCGGGGCGACCGGGCTAACGCCCCTTAAAGCGCGACAACCCCGGTCAGACGAAGTAGCCGGAGATCCTGCGCTGGGCCTCGCCGTCGAGCTCATCCCACGACGCCGCGTTGGCCTTGTTCACCGTGACCGAGTTCGGAAGGAGCATGACCCCCGCCACTCCCTCGAGCTCGAACAGGATCTCGACCAAGGGTTCGCCGGCGTCCTTACCTGAGGTGAAGAAGCGGCCCTTCGGGTCCTGCTGCACGGGACGGTTGACGACGTACCGGCGAGCGTTCGGGTTTGGGGTGTCCTCGGCGCGGATCGTCACATCTGACATGGGAGTGAGTGTAGGGGCGGTGCCCCGGTCCGCGAAATGTGGCATAAAGGGACGGATGGCCCGTGTCGGCGGCCGGGCTGCGGGCGGGAGGGGGATCGCCGTACCCAGGACCGGGGAAAGGGTGGAGCACTCGGGCACCTTCGTCGACAATCACGGCCACGAGACGGTTGCCGTCGAGGGCCAGGTGTTCCCCCCGTGCGAGGACGGCGATACGTGGTGGTGGCACGAGGACCTTCCCATCGCGAAGCAGATGAAGTGGGAGGCGACGCGTGCGCCGCGCCCCAGCGGTCTGCGGCCCTTGATCCGCGATCGGATGGAGCGACAAGGCAAGTCCGAAGCGGAGATAGAGGAGGCGCTGCGTGACCTCAACTGAAGGCCCCGAGGACCGCGTGGTCGACCCCAAGCTCCTTCACGACACCCTCCTGGAGCTCATGTCGGAGGTGCGCTCTCGTTACGGGGACCGCGAGCCCTCCGAGGACGAGATGCGCTCGTTCCTCCGAGAGCGCCTCGGCACCATGGGGAAGAGCCCCGAGGAGGCCGACGAGATCCTGCGCGACCTCGGCTGACCCACGCCGACTCCGCATCGAGTCAACCCTGCCGCCACGACTACGAGATGGCTTCCCCGTCGCGTTCGTGCCCCGCCACACCAAGGGTTATCCGCTGTAAGGAAGAGCGGTGGTCGCCTCGCCGCTGCTGAACGAGCTCACACCGCTCGAGCGTCTCACACTCGCACGCGATGGCGGAAGCGAGTAGGTCCCGGGCGCTATGAACCTTCACGAGATGATCATCGATCTGGGTCAGCTTCTGTCGGGCTAGCGCTCGCCATGTCTCGCGATCTCCGCGATCGACGAGCATCTGTTTGATCTCAGCGATAGTGAAGCCTCCCTCTTGCAACAATGCGACCACGGCGAGGTCGGTCAGGATCGAACCTGCGTAGTGACGCCGCCCACCGATCCGAGCCTCGGACCGGATCAATCCAGAGCGTTCGTAGTAACGCAGGGCAGAGCTTTGGAGCCCCGTCCGAGCGGAGACCTCCGTGATGCTCATCAGCTGCTCGCCCACGCTCCTCCCCCTTGACTTGAACCGTACTTCAAGTGCCAGCGTACTCCCGGACGGACAGGCGAGACGAGAAGAGGAGGGGCCCCGATGGAAAGGAAGGATCCCCAGGTGGCGTGCTCGCTGGGTGGGCAAAGCATGAAGACCCGGACCGATGAATGGCGGCAGCTGTTGACCGCCAATATCGTCGAGACGCTCGCCATCCCGGGCGGAGTCCGGTTGTCGCTGCGCTCGTCACCGGCGGTTGTCCACGAGCTCGATCGGCTGATCGCTCTGGAGAGCTCGTGTTGCGCGTGGATCGACTGGCGCGTCGATGACGGTCCGCGACTGCAGGTCGACGCCACCGCCGAGCAGGAAGAGGGGGCGGCGCTGCTGAGGGATTGGTTCGGACGGGCGGCCCCGACCGTCGGCCCTTCTGGTTGCTGACCGGCTAGCCGCGTTAGGGCATCTCTTCCTTGGGCTCCTGGCCGGACTGCGCCTCGCCGCCAGATCCCACGGACTCGCCGGGTTCCTCGCCACGGGATCCCGGTTTGGCGCCGGAGAAACCCTCGGGCGTGTCCTGCGCCCGGCTCGCCGGCGACTGGATGGGCTCAGAGGAATCCTGCAGGCTCTGCGCCACGGCCACCGCGGCGGGGCCCGTCTTCCGCAGCGGCGCGCCGTCGTCGGGACACTTGCCGAGGTCCTCGGTGAACGTGCGGCCGCAGGTGAGGCATTCCCATTCGGCCGTGCCTGCGCCCTTCATGCCCGAGCGAGACTCGGGCTCGACGACCGTCGCTTCTTCGGGCTCCGGGTACTTGGGCGCGTAGTCGTCGACCGCGCTCTCTTCCGGCTGGTCCTTAGTCTGGTCGGTCTGGTCGCTCTGGTCGGACATGGGTGGCCTCCCTCGTCGCCGTCGGCTAGATGCTTTGACCATCTAGCAGTCTAGGCGACCGGCAGCATCCCGTCCGGGCCGAGCCCCCGACGGGGTCAGCCCCCTATCTTGCGGTGCTGGTATGCCCGGTAAGCCCGGTGGATGAGGCTGACCGCCCCCTTGGGACCGGTCTTGTAGCGCGCCCACGCCGACGGGGACGTCGAGTCATCCCAGCGAGCCGTGCGGTTCTTGTCGAGCATCGTCACCCGGCGGAACCGACGGATGAATCCTCCGGTCACGCGCGAGGTGTTCGACGACAGCAGCGACCCGGGGGGCGTCTGGTAGAGCGGCGAGAACTTGTCCGGGAACCCGGGCATCGTGCACCCGATACAGATCCCCCCCATCTGCATGCATCCGCCGGTGCCGTTGACGATGCCGCGGTCCGCGATGTTGCACTGGACGACCGGGCCCCAGCACCCGAGCTCCACGAGACATTCCCTGTCGCCGTGCGACTCGGCGAACACGCCCTCCTCGTAGTAGCCGGCCCGCGGGCAGTGGCGGTGGACCGTCTCGGTGAACAGCCAGGCCGGCCGCCCGATCTCGTCGAAGTCCGGGAGCGGCGCGAGCCCCTGTAGGAACAGCAGAACGGCGCTCGCGGTCTCCATGAAGTTGTCGCCGACCGGCGAGCAGCCGGGGATGTTGACCACCGGGACCCCGAACGCCGACCGGTAGTCCTTGCCGAGGAAGTCCATCAGCGCGACCGATCCGGTGGGGTTGCCCTCCGCCGCGGGTATGCCGCCCCACGTGGCGCACGTGCCGATGGCGATGACGGCCGCGGCGCGCGGTGCGATCCGCTGCAGCCACTCCACCGACGTGGTGGCCTTGCCGGAGGACGCGTTCTTTCCGAGGGCGTAGAAGTAGCCGCCGTCCGCCTTGTTCTCGTCGAACACGGAGCCCTCCCACACCACGACGAACGGCGCATCGAGCTCGCCCCTCTCGGCCATGGCGAGGGTCTCGATGTAGTCGGAACCCATCTCGACCGAGACCAGCGTGTGTAGCAGCTCTATCTTGGGCAGTCCCGGCACGATCCCGGCGAGGAGGTGCTCCACGGGCGGGTTGGTGGCGCCGACGACGGCCACCGTGCACCCGTCGCACGCGCCGCCCGAGAGCCACAGCAGATAGATCTTCTCGAGCGGTCCGAGCCGGCCGCGGCTGGGGCGGGCGTAGCTGGTCTCGAGCCGGCTACGAACGCCGAGCGGGGTGAACGGATCGGTTGTCAGGGTCGCGCTCATCGGTTGCCTCCCATCAGTGGACCCCACAGTTCATGCACGGGTCGAACGAGTGGATGATCCGGGCCGCGTCGATGAAGCCCGCAGGTCCGGTCACGGGCTCAGAGATGATCGGGCTGCCGATCAGAGCCTCTTCCAGCGGACCAGGCGTCCCCGAGGCGTCGCGCGGCGACGCGTTCCACGTGGACGGGCTCATGATCTGGTAGCTCTGCACCTTGCCACCGCGGGTCCGGGTCCAGTGGACGTTCATCCCGCGGCCGGACTCCCACAGCCCCACCCCGACCTCGTCGTCCCGACCGCCCTCGAAGTGGGTCGAGACCGCGATCTCGCCTCCGCGCATCAGCTCGAAGCTCTTGAGGAGAGCCAGCGCGGCGCAGAGGCCGGCGAACGCGATCCCGTAGGCATCCGCTCGCAGCCGCTCCAGGGTGTTGGCCCGTTCGGGGATCTTCCACTCGACGGTCATCTCGGGCTGGTTGTTCATCGGAACCATGATCCTGATGCTGTTGCCGGTCGTCTCGATGAAGTCGTTCTCGGGGAAATCGGTGCGGAGCGCGGTGAGCCACAGCCGCCCGAGCGGTGTCGTCTCGAGTACCTGCCCTCGCCAGCGCGGGGCCGTACACCACGAATAGGCCCCCTGCAGGTCGGGAGCGGACGGGCGCGGGGTCAGCGTGCTGAACCAGGGGTGGGACGCGGGGAGGTCCGCACCCAACGGATCCGTCCCCCCTCCACCGGAGCGGTCGTAGAAGGAGTGCTCGATGTGCTCTTCGATGCCGCGGTTGATCTCGGTGAGGTCGTCGGTCACCACCCGCCCGTCCACGAGGACGCCCGGCCGTGCGAGACGCGCGCGGCCGGCTTCGTTGAGGGTCTCGTAGGAGCGAGGGGATCGCACGTCGTCCCACGCCCCGGCGTGGATGAAGCTGACCGGACGCTCGCCCAGCTCGAGGAAGCGCGGGTCCGCCTCGTAGAGGAAGTCGACCAGATCGTCCCACATCGCGCACACCTGTTTGACGTAGTCCACCGACATGTACAGGCGCGTGAAGTACTCGGTGATCGTCGCCCAGGAGAGCCCGATCCCGACCATGCCGGGCGCAACGACCGACGGGTGCGGGTACTTGCCGTAGATGACGTTCAGCATCTCCATGACCCGCCGGCCTGCCGGGATCGTCTGCGTCCAGTAACGCCCGGTGATGGGCGTGAGACCCTCCATCAGCTCGGCCATGCTCTCGTACCCGTGGATACCCGCGCCGCGGGCGCTGGTGCGCTGGGCCCGGGACCACAGCCCGGGACTGGTGGCCGCGACGACCGGGGCGCAGTAGTCCGGCCCCGCCCGCACCGCGAGATGAGCCGCGTGGATCCAGATCGACTCGGTGCACTCCGCGATCGTGCGCAACGCCAGCGCCATGGGCGGGACGGGCAATCCCCATGCCATCTCGAAGGCCATGCACGACGTCGTCATGTGCACCGCCCCGCACCATCCGCACACACGCGACGCGAACACGTGAGCGTCTCGCACATCGCGTCCCACGATGAGGTTCTCGTAACCGCGGTAGTGGTTGCCGCTTACCCATGCATCGCTGAAGTGCGAGCCGTCGCTCTCGACCTGGACCCCCAGAGCACCGCCGACCCGGGTTACCGGCTCGAGGGAGAGTGTGGTCGTCGCACCCCGCTGTGAGCGTGCCTTCTGCGCCACTGCTGTCATCTGGCCCCCCCGGCTCGAAGGATGACGCGGGGTGTCCCGCGCCGACGCTCGTGCTGCGGTGATTATGCCCGAACGCTAGAAGACGCGCGCCTATAGAGCCCCCCGACTATATGTGTTGGACAGAGACCGGGCGCGGCGGCGCGCGGTCCGGTGCTCGGAAGCAGGGGTCAGAGATCGACCTCGACCACCACCGACCGGCCTTCGCTCACGCATTGGGAGAAGAAGCCCCCGAGCTCCGATAGAAGGGTCCAGCAACCCGGGTGGGTGTAAGTGGCCCCCATCGTCTCGACGCAGATCTGCTCGAGGTCGCCGCCGGTGAGCTTCCACCAGCCCTCGCACAAGGCGCGCACCTCGTCGCCCGCCAGCCAGCCTCCGGGATGGGTCGCGGCGGCTTCGTGCCACGCGCGACACCAAGCGGGCCCGTCGGCCACCCGGGGATTCACCGGATCGTTGGGATCGATGCCCGCGAGGAGCACCGCGAGGTCCGGCGCCGCTCGGCGCGCCGCGTCGAGAAGCACGTCGAAACCCGCGAAGTTACGGGCGGTGATGATCGGATCGACGTCGCGCGCCCGGCGGTGCCACAGGAGGTCGAAGAGCCCGCTGCGGCGAGCCGCCGTGGGGTCGATCTCCCATGCGCTCTCGAAGGACCTCACCCACGGCAGCCCGGCCTCCTCCTGCAACGCGGCGCTCAACTGGGACCGGTCCCCGGTGCGGAACAGCTCTATGACCTCCATCACGGGGTCGGGGACCAGACCGATCAGTGCAAACGTGCGTAGCTCCGCCTGCCGCCTCTCGGCCACACCGGAGCGCTCGCCCCCCCGAGCCTGTTGCTCCCTCATCTATTCAAGGTACTCCTCGAGCTGTGCGGCTGCATTGGCCAGGGCGACCGGCGAGTACTTCTTGAGCTGAAGGGTCTTGCCCCCCTTGCCGCTTTCGACCTTCAAGGTCACGGTCGCCGAGGGGTGCCGCATGTACCAGCCGCCGCACGCGCGTAAAAGCGCCGCCAGCGCGTCGGCGGTCGAGAACGTCGCGATGAACACGCGCAGCGGCCCGTCGGGCTGACCGAAACCCGCTTGTCGCTGCAGAACGCTGACGCGTCCCGCCTCGGAGGCGAGCAGGGACATCAGTCCGTCCAGCTCTTTGGCTTCCTCTTGGGGTTCGAGGTTGGGGGTGACGACGGTCATGCGAAGCTCGGGCATCGGCCTAGAGTGCTTTGACGACGAATGCTTCGAGCTGCTGGAGGTTGCGGCATTCCACCATCGCATCGGTGTTCGGCTCGAACTCATCCGCCACGGAATCCGCAGAGCCCCAGTAGGTCCGGGGCTCCGGGTTCAGCCACCACACGTGACGCGCCTTCCTCTTGATCTCGTAGAGGAGGTCGGCCCCGGTCGTCCGGAAGTTGTTGCGCGCATCGCCCAGCACGAGGACCGTTGCTCGTGGAGAGAGCTCCTTTTCGTACCGCTGCCAGAACTGAGCGAGAGAGTTCCCGTACCACGACTGGCCGTCGAGCGCGACCACGTCGGCTTCGAGGTCGATCCGCTCCAGGGCCCGTAGGAGCGTCTGGGTGGTCTCGAACTTGTCGGTGATCTCGTCGAGCCCGTCGATGAAGGCGAACGACCGCACCCGCTCGAACTGCGTAGAGAGCGCGTAGACGAGCTCGAGCGTGAACCGTGCGAACGATCTCATCGAGCCGGAGATGTCGCACAGCACCCACAGCTCGGGTTTGCCCGACGACGGCCGGCGGAAGCGGGGCTCGAGCATGACACCCCCTGTCGACAGCGACCGCCGGATCGTCCGTCGGAGGTCCAGCCTCCCCCGCCGGGAGTGCCGTCGCTTGTTGGACAGCCGGAGCGCTAGGCGCCGGCTCAGGGGATACAGCGCCGCACGCATGCTCTCGATGTCCGAGTCCTTCGCCCACAGGAAGTCGACGTTCTCCGGCGGCTCCCGCCGCTGCTGCTCGATCTGCTGGCCGACGTTGAGCCCCTGGCGGCGCTGGCTGCGGATCGCGTCGGCTATCTCTTCGGAGAACCGTTCCATCCGGTCGGCGAAGTCCTCCTCGATCAACCGGCGCTCGAGCGCGGACCGGCCCTTCCCGGCGACATCCTCGTCCACGAGTCTCTTCGTGAGGTCCTGGAGGTCGAGACCGCGTAGGGCTCGGTACCGGTAGTGCTCGTCGCTCACGCGCGCGTCTGGATCGACGCCGGCTTCCTCTTCGACGAGCTGCTCGGCGATGTCGCGCAGAGCCTCCTCGTCCATGTCCTTGACCGCGCGCGCGAGCCGCTCCCGAACCTCGAGCTCTTCCGGGATAGCGCGTTCCTCCCGCGGAGCGCGGGTGACGGGGAAGAGGATGTCGAACAACCGGGTGAACACCGGCCGGCCCGCCGGATCCTTGACGAGAGCGGCGGAGAGCGCGGCGCGGACAAGCGTTCGATCCTCGATCGGGACCTCGAGCAGCGAGCGGAGGGCGTCCTCGGTCTCGGAGACGGACACTGGGACCCCCGAGCTCCTGAGCTCCGCCGAGAGGGTCAGAACCGCATCGGTGACCGTCATCGAGGGCGCGGTCTCGGAACGCTCATACCGCTCCGCCGAAGCGCTCCGCCCGCGCCTTGTCGATGTCGGAGCGGTGCTTCAGCAGCGTCCCGACCGTCCGACCGGCGATCTCGCCGTCAACGCCGTCGGCACCGAGCTCGATCAAGGTCCTCGTCCAGTCGAGGGTCTCCGCGATGGAGGGGGCCTTCTTGAGGTCGAGCGCGCGCAAGGAGCGGACGACACGCACGACCTGGTCGGCGAGCCGCTCGTTCGCGTCGGGGACCCGCGCCATCACGATGGCCCGCTCGCGCTCGAGGGTGGGGTAGTCGAGCCACAGATACAGGCACCGCCGTTTCAACGCTTCGGATAGCTCGCGGGTTGCGTTAGACGTGAGGATCGTGATGGGCAGGGTCCCGGGCCTCATCGTCCCTAGCTCCGGGATCGTCACCTGGTAATCGGAGAGGACCTCGAGGAGGAGGGCTTCGGTCTCCATCTCGATGCGGTCGACCTCGTCGATCAGCAGGACCACGGGCTCCGGAGCGCGGATCGCCTGGAGAAGGGGGCGCTCCAAGAGGAAGCCCTCCGAGAAGATGTCGTCGAGCTCGCCGGCGGCCCCGGCCCGGTCCCGGGGCGCTTGCAGGGACAAGAGCTGGCGCCGGTAGTTCCACTCGTACAGGACCTTTGACTCGTCGAGACCCTCGTAGCACTGGAGCCTGATCAGCTGCCGGCCGAGGGCCTGGGCCGTCGCTCGGCCGAGCTCGGTCTTGCCGGTGCCGGCGGGACCTTCGATCAGCAGTGGCTTGTCGAGGCGTCCCGCGAGGAACAGCGGGGTCGCGGTCTCCTGGTCGGGCAGGTATCCGGCCCGCTTCAGGCCCTCCACGACCTCTTGTATCGAACCGAAGCTTCCGCCCACGCTGTCTCCTCCCCGAGGCACGCGATGCTATCGGCCCCATGGGACTAAGGAGCGATGGACCGCCACCGCTGGGATGAGCGTTATGGCGCCGACGAGCTTCTCTGGGGTGCCGAGCCCAATCGCACCCTGGTCGCGGAGGTCGCCGGCCTCGTCCCCGGCAAGGCCCTGGACCTCGGAGCGGGCGAGGGGCGCAATGCCGTGTGGCTCGCCGAGCGGGGCTGGGACGTGACCGCGGTCGACTTCGCCGCGGCCGCGGTGGCCAAGGGCGAGCAGATGGCCGCGGCGCGGGGCGTGCGCGTGTCGTTCATGGTTGCCGACCTCCTCGAGTACGACCCGGCGCCGGGTGGGTTCGATCTGACGGTCGTCCTCTATCTCCACCTTCCACCGGCGCAGCGCGGTCGGGTGCTAGAGGCCGCCGCCAGGAGCTTGGCTCCGGGCGGGGTCGCGCTCGTGCTGGGTCACCACGTCGCCAACCTGATGCACGGTCACGGCGGTCCTCAGGACGCGTCCGTGCTCCTGGACCCCGAGGAGGTCGCCGCCGAGCTCCCGGGGCTGGCGGTGGTGACGGCAGGGCGGGTCGACCGTACCGTCACCACCGAGGACGGGCCCACCGTTGCGATCGACGCTCTGGTGCGCGCCGAGCGCCGCGTTCCTTAGGTCCGCCGTCCGCTAGCTGTTGCGGGAATGCCCCGCGTCGGTGCCTTCGGTCGCGTCGGTGCCCTCGGCTGCGTCGGCTCCCTGCGAGCTCTGGACCGCGTGCCCCGGTTGCGGGTTCGTGCCGGTAGACGCCTGAGAAGCACTCACGCCGTCGGCCATCTGGGCCTCGGGAGTGGGTGCGGCCTGGTCGAGGCGTGCGCCCTTGCCCTCGCCCTCGTCGAGGTCGCTGGCCAGGGACTGCTCGCCGCCCATCCCGTCGGCGTGCTGCTCGCCGGTGCCCTCGTGCGGGTTCTGCTCGTCTGGCATCGGGATCCCTCCTCGGTCGATTGCCGGTCGTGGTCAACCCATACCCCTCGCCGCGGCCCGATATGCCCCGTGGGCGGGGGCGCAGAGGGCGGCCCTTTAGGATCGGACGATGAGGATCCTCGTGGCCGGCGTCGGCAACCTCCTCCAGGGGGACGACGGCTTCGGGGTCGAGGTGGCACACCGATTGCAGGCGCTCTCGCTGCCCCCGGAGGTCACGGTCGTCGAGACCGGGACCGGCGGTATCCACCTCGTCCAGGAGATCACGGCCGGGTTCGACGCGCTGATCGTCATCGATGCGGTCGACCGGGGACGCCCTCCGGGAACCGTGATGGTCATCGACCCCGAGATTGACTCGGCCGACGGGATGACCCAGATGGAGAGGTTCGACTACCTGGCAGACATGCACTACACGAAGCCGGCCAAAGCGTTGATGCTGGCTAGGGCTTTGAACGTGCTCCCCGAGAGGTCGGTCCTCGTCGGGTGCCAGCCGCGCTACATGGACCGTCTCGTGAAGGGCCTGTCGGAGCCTGTCGCTGCGGCGGTGGATACCGCCGTCGCCGAGATCGAGGCGCTCATCGCCGACATGCTCTCCGGGAACGGCTCCGGTGGTTGATCGTCAGCCGGTCGCCGCCACCGCGGACGACCAAGCCGATGTCGCCCGCGCCACGATCGCGCGGCTCGAGGAGCAGCTGCGCAAGACGCCCAAGGTGCGCCGCTTCGAGCGAGGGGTCCTCCGTTACAACCTCGGACTCGCGTGGTCGGAGATCCCGACGGGCGACCGCGCGATCAACCTGAGTCGGTCCGTGGCCTCCCTCCAGAAGGCGGTGGATCTGTTCGACCCGGGGGGCCGACCGATCGAGCACGCGCGCGCACAGAACGCGTTGGGCACCGCGCTGCGGGAGCTTGGCTCGCGCGACGAGGCGGCCGATGCGTTCCGGCGCGCTGCGGAGCTGGTCCCCGTCGAGGTCAACCCGGGAGAGCACGGTGCCGCGCTGAACAACCTCGGGCTCGTGCACGCGGACCTCGGCCGGGCGGACGAAGCGGTCGAGGCGTTCACCGCAGCGCTGGAGGCGTTCGCAGGGAACGAGTTCCTGCGTCAGCGCATCGCGGTGCTGATCAATCTTGGGCAGGCCCTGGCCGCGTCTCTTGAGCCGGAGCGGTTGCGGGCGGGGTTGGAGCGGTACGAGCAGGCGCTCGACCTCACGGATCCCCAGGAGCATCCGTACCAGTGGGGACTCGTCAACCACTCGATCGGCGTGGCCTACACCGGGATCGACGAGCCCGGTAAGGCCATCGCAGCGTTCACCGACGCGCTCCGGGTCTTCTCGCGCCATCGGTGGCCGTTCCAGCATGCCCTCACGAAGAACAACCTGGGGCTCGCGCACGCTCAGATCGGCGACGTCCCCTCGTTGCGCCGGGCCGTGGCCGCGTACGAGGACGCGCTGCAGGTTCTGGACGTCCGCCTCCATCGGGAGCAATGGGAGCAGGCGTACGGGAACCTCCAGCTTGCCGAACAGGCGCTGGAGCAGGCAGGGGAGAAGGGCACGCGCGCCGAGCACTTCGCCCGCCTCGCGGCCGAAGAGGAGGGCGACGAGACGCTGCTCGACCTGTTGCGCGAGCGCCTCAGGGATCGCACCGTCCTGCCGGAGCCGCAGCGGACCCAGGCACTGGGCGAGCTCGACCACGCGATCCTCGGTCTCGATGAGGACGCCGCGACCAAGGTCTCGGCCGCGTGGCTCAACGTGCTTATGGAGCTCCCGCACGACCAGTTCGTAGCCGGCCTCGCCGCCCGCATGGCGGTGCACCGCTCGATCGACGACGCGGCCAGGGAGCGAGCGATCCGGATCCTCGATCGCGTCATCGGCGAGGAGCTGCTCGCGCCCCAGCGGATCCGGGTGCGCGACACCCTCTACGAGATGGGCTACGAACGCCCGGAGGCGTAGCTCAGCGGGTTATCCGCGACCTGATCTCGTCGATGCGCTTCGGCGACAGCGCGTGATCGGGGTGCTTCTTGGCGACGTGCGTGGTGAGTTGGGCAAGCAGCTGGTCCGAGACCTGACCCCGGTCGGCCCAGTCGGCGGAGGGGTCCCGTTCCGCGATGTAATCGCAGTCCAGATCGGTGACGTCGGAGCAGGCCACCGCATCGACCTTGGCGTCCTCGCCCGAATCGTTCTCCTCGGCCATCTCGCCTCCCCGGGTAGATGTAGTGACCCAGATATATGCGTCCGAACCCTACCCGCCCCGCCCCGGCTTGTCTCGCCCGCGGCGCTGGCTAGCCGGAGGTCGCGCCGTCAGCCGCCCGACGCCGCGCCGGGCACCGTCCACAGACCGAGCTCGGGCAGATCCGGATCGACGGCGCATGCGGCGCCCTCGCTCGGCTGCCACACGGCCGCCGCCGCCGCGCGGCACGCGGGGTGGAAGGTCATCGCGACGGGGCACGTCATGTCACCGACCGATACCTCGGCGCGGACGCCCTCTCCCACCGGCACGTCGAGGCCGCAGATCTCACACGTCTCGACGGGCTGCATCGTCTTAGTCTACGACCGTCCACGAGGAGACCTCATGACCACGGTGCAGGACGGGCGCGACTTCTCCACCTGGCTCCGGGGCATCGCCCGCGACGCCGGGCTGAGCGACCCGGAGCGGCTCGCCGCGGCCCTGACCGCGCAGGGATGCCACTCCACGATGACCGCGGTCGCGGCCTGGCTCGCCGGCGAGACCGAGCCCTCGCTCGACAAGATGCGGGCCATCCTGAGGGCCCTCCACGTGATCCTCGACGACCGCGACGTGTGGCAGGACTACGAGACCTTCGTGCGCGAGGAGCCTCCCCGGGCCACCCACGCTCGGCCCGGAGCCCAGGACGGTGGGCTCGAAGAGGTCTTGCGTGCCAACCCCAGCCTCCCTCCCGGCCTGAGCGAGTAACCCCGACGGGCGGGCCCGGTTTCGGTTAGACATGGGCGGTGTCGGACCCGCCGGAGATGGAACCCGAGGAGATCGCGAGCGAAGGTGCTCTCGCGGTCGCCGAGACCTTCTTCCGGGCTCTAGCCGCGGGCGACCGCGGGGCCTTGTGGGCCCTGTTCAGCGAGACCGCGCAGGCCTACATCATCAACCTCGGGCTGGAGCGGGGCATGGACTTCGACCTGGCCTCCCGGCTCCGGTCGGGGAGCGCGTCCGACGAGGAGATGGACGGGTTCCTCGGTGACCTGATCTCCGGGATCCAGAAGGACCTCTCCGGTGTGGATCTCGCCCGGCTCGCGTTCGAGTCCAAGGCGGAGCCCGAGGCGCCCCTCCAGGTGCGGGTCACGTACCTCGTACAGCTCGGGCCGCAGGTGGCCGACGTCCAACCGGCGATCCCGGCCGGTGCGATCGTGCTGAGTCTCCAGAACGAGGAGTGGAGGATCGAGCGCCTGGTCCCCGGGCCGGGGGGACGGGCGGCCGCCGCGGGGAACGGCGGGCTCGCCCGATGACCCACGGGGGCCCCGCCCCCACCTTCCGGCCGGCTCTCACCACCGCCGTGCTCGGCCGCCCGCTCCGGCATTACCCGATCGCGGTGACCACCGAGGCGCTCGCACTCGCGTGGGCGCGCCGGGAGGATGCGCCCGAGGGGGCGACCGTGGTCGCGGATCAGGAGATCTCGCCGCGCCAGCGCAAAGGTCCACCGTGGGTCGGGTTCTCCACGCGCGGCCTGTACCTGTCCGTGGTGCTCCGCCCGGGCCTTCCGCCCGAGGGAGAAGGCCTTTTGTGGCTGCTCGCTTCCCTGGGCGCGGCGGAGGGTCTCGAGGCCGTCGTCGGAGCCCCGGTGAGCCTCAAGTGGCCCGACGACGTGCTAGCCGGCGGCGGCAAGATCGCCGGCGTCAAGGTCGATGCACAGCTCGGTCCCGGTCAGATCCAGACCGCGATCGTCACCTTCCGGATAAACGTCAACGTGGAGCGGCCGGACCTCCCCGCCGATCTCGGGGGCCGGGCCACGAGCGTCGCGATCGAAACCGGCGCGCCGGTGACGCGCGAGGCGGTGCTCGACGCGGTGCTGGGCGCGTTCGAACGGCGTTACGACGACGACGTGCCGGCTCTGCTCGACGGATACCGTGCCCGCTGCGAGTCGCTCGGCCGATCGGTGCGGGCGCTGCTGCTGCCACGGGGGGAGGTCACCGGGACGGCGGTCGATGTGGACGCGTTCGGGGCGCTGCTGGTGGACGGCGGTGGAGCGCCCACGGCGGTCGCGGTAGACGTATTGAAGAAGCTCGAGTACCTGGTAACGTCCGGTTCATGAAAGTTGCGGTCTCCGGCAAGGGCGGAACCGGCAAGACCACGATCTCCGCGACCCTCGCCCGACTCGGGGCGCGCCGGGGCTACCGCACCCTTGCGATCGACTGCGACTCCAACCCGAACCTGGGGGCCAGCCTGGGTCTGGGCTTCGAGGCCCTAGATGACGCCGAGCCTCTCCCTAAGATGGTGGCGGGGCGTGAGCCGTGGTCCGCCGACCGCTTGGTTTCCACCTTCGGGGTCGAAGGTCCCGACGGCGTGACGCTGGTGTTGGGGGCCCGCGTCGACCAAGCCGCCGCCGGCTGAACGTGCGGCTCTCATGCCACCGTGCGTGGCATGTTGGGGGACATCCTCTCTGAGGGTCATCAGCTGACCATCGCCGACATGGAAGCCGGCCTCGAGCACCTGTCGCGCTCGGGCGGCACCCTTCGGCACGTGGACCTGCTCCTCGTCGTGCTCGAGCCGTATCGCAAGGCCCTCGAGACGGCGCGCCGCACCCTGGCGCTGGCCAGCGATCTCGGCATCCCCCGCATCTACGGTGTGGCGAGCAAGGTCCAGGACGACGACGACCGCAAGATGGTCGACGAGTTCGCGGCGATGCTGGGCCTGCCGCTCCTCGCCAGCGTCCCCTACGACGACGCCGTGCGCGCGGCCGACCGCAAGGGCACGGCGATCATCGACGAGGCCCCGGACAGCGCGGCGGTGCGGTCCATCGACCAGCTGCTCGACCGCATCGAGGTCGCCATGAACGGCGACGGCGTCGCGCAGTCACGCTCGGCCTGACCCCCAGCCGAGTGGGTGATACACGCCCGTCTAGCTGAGGCGCGGGCCGCCTACGAGTCGGCCCATCACGCCGTCGAACGGGCCGGTCGAACCCGAATCGGTCGTGCACCCGGCGCGCGTGCACCCATCGACGAACGATCCCCATGGGGTCCCGTCGGGACCGATCACGACATCGACGAAGTCGTAGACCGCGCCGCACTGGAAGGTCGGGCCGCAGTCGCCCTTGATCAGCGGATCGCGGCGCGCGTTGACCGACGCGCTGTAGAGGATCGGCGAGCGCGCGAGCGCGTCGGCCGTCATGGTCATGTACCCGTTCCACCGGCGGCCGTCGGCGCTGCCCATGTAGACCATTGCCAACCTCCCCGCCTTTCCGACTGCGATGCCGGGGAAGCTCGCGAGCTCGACCTCGGGCGCGCCGATCATCAACGGCTTGCTCCATGTCGACCCGCCGTCGCGCGAGACCGCGAGATAGGGGAGGCGGTTACGGCCTACCCAGGTGTAGTAGAGGTTCCCGTCGCCGTCGACCGCCACGCCCGCTTCGTGGTCGAAGACGCCGCCCTGGTCGGACATCCCGGTGCGCGCGACCTGCACGCGCGTCCACGTGGTCCCCTCGTTGCGGCTGATCGCGAGGTAGGGCTGTCCACACCAGCCGCGCGGTAGGTAGACGGTTCCGTCGCCGTCGACGATCCCATGGCCCGACGCGCCGTCGCACAAGCCTGCGGGACCGAGGTGCCCGTTGGGACGGAGCACGTCGGTGACGTAGGCCGGCTCCCCGGTGGGCGAGAAGGTGAGCCCTCCATCCAACGAGCGCGCGCACGTCGTGTAGGTGGACGTGGGGGTCGCTAACCCTCCGTTCACCGCGCAGAAGTAGACGATGTTGGGATAACCGATGGTCGGGCTCGTGACCGCGGGGCCGGCGAAGACCGTCTGGTGGTCGAACTGACCGCACACCGCGGATGTCGTCCAGCTCTCCCCGCCGTCGTCGCTGAACGAGAGGTCGGAGCAGACCGGCGCGGCGGTCAGGTTGGCCGTGAACACGCGCGCGGTCGCCGGGTCGACGTAGAGGTAGGGATCCATCGTGAGGCGCGTACGGTTCTGGTCCCCGACCGCCGGGGTGACGGCGTCCCACGTCGCGCCCCCGTCGGTCGAACGTATGACCTCGGGTTGGAACACGGTGCGTCGCTGCACGGCCTGGGCGAAGATCGAGCCGTCGTCGGTGAACCCGAGGGTGGGCTCGACCGCCATGTGCCCGGTGCGGTATAGGACCGCATGCGGCGCGCGTGCCGCGACCCGGGGCGAACGGATCGTGCGCCCACCGGGCCGGTGGGCCACCGCGCGGCCACCCGCGGTCCGCGCGGGCGCGCGCCCCATCCCCGACGGCGCCGGAGACTGCCCGCCGACGAGGTCGGTCCACGACCACCCGACTTGATGATGCAGAAAGGGCCCATGTGGGGCGGCGAGGGGTCCCCCAACCAGGATCGGCACGAGCACCCCAAGGGTCAGCGCCGCCACGGCGAGCGCTCGGGGACCATCGGACCGCGCTCTCCGGGTCGTGGGCGCGCCGCCACCTCGATGGATCATCTTGGGACGGGGTTCGGTGTCGGCGGCCCCTCTCCTGCCTGCCGCGGGCGTGTCGCGGTCGGCCGGGAACCCTCAGCCGCGCGGCGCGGTCCCGGCGCGCGTCAGCGCCAGCGCGCGCTGGACGCGATCGAGTGCGGGGGGCGAGCCCACCACCGCGGCGATCTCCGCCGCCGTGAGGGTCTCCTTCTCGGTGAGCAGATCGGCCAGTGTCCGGAGACGCTCGGAGTTGTCTCTCAGGATCGTACGAGCCGCCTGCTCCGCCGACGCGACCAGCTTCCTGATCTCGTCCTCCGCGGCGCCGCCGGGCTGGCCCATACGCTCGAGCTGCGGGCTGGCCAGTTCGAACCGCCCCGTCATCGCGGAACGCTCGACCATGCGGCGCGCCAGCGCCGCGGCGTGCTCGAGATCGTCCTCGGCGCGGGTGCTCGGCTCGCCGAACACGTTGATCTCGGCGGCGCGGCCGCCCAGCAGCACCATCAGATGGGCGAGCAGCTCGCGCTTCGTGAGGATCGTGCGGTCGTCCGGCGGCGACCATGCCGACCTTCCGAACACCGTCACCTGTCCGACGATCGATACGCGTGCCGGGGGACGGATGCCGCGCAACAACGACGAGAGAAGCGCGTGGCCTGCCTCGTGGTGAGCGACGAGGCACTTCTCTTCGTCCGTCATCAGGCGAGAGCTCCGCATCCCCGAGAGCACGCGCGCGAGCGCGTCGTCGACGTCCTCCGGAGAGATCCTGAGGTGCTTGCGGCGGGCGGCCAGCAATGACGCTTCGTTGACGATGTTCGCGAGCTCCGCCGCGCTGAGACCCGCGGTGTGGTCCGCGATGTACGCCCAATCCACGCCGCGCGCGAACGGGCGGCGCGACGCGTGCAGGGCCAGCACCTGCTCGCGCCCTGCCCGGTCCGGCCGGTCGACCTCGATGCGGCGGTCGAAGCGGCCCGGCCGCAGTAGGGCGGGGTCGATCAGCTCGGGACGGTTCGTGGCCGCAAGGATCAGGACCCCGGACGCGCCCAGGAACCCATCGAGCTCCACCAGCAACTGATTGAGCGTGTTGTCGAACTCGCGCTCTCCTTGCACCTCAGCGCTGCGTCTCCGACCCACCGCGTCGAGCTCGTCGATGAAGACGATCGAGGGCGCGTGTCGCTTGGCCTTTTCGAACAGTTGGCGAACCCGAGCAGCGCCGAGCCCCACGAACTTCTCGACGAAGCCCGTTGCCGACACGAAGTAGGAGGGGACGCCGGCTTCGTCCGCCACGGCGCGAGCGAGCAAGGTCTTGCCGCAGCCGGGCGGGCCGTACAGCAGGATGCCGCGCGGCGGCAGCGCGCCGACGGCGTCGAAGCGAGCCTGATCGGTGAGGTACTCGACGACCTCGCGCAGCTCCGCGATCGCCCCGTCGAGGCCAGCGATGTCGGCGAACCGAACCCCGGTCCGGGTCGGCAGGGCGACGGGCTCGTGCTCGGCGACCTCGGCCGGCCCGTGCTCCCCCGGCAGCGGTGGAGCCGAGGCCGGCGCCGTCCTCTTTCGGGTGGGCTGGAAGATGCGCAGCGCGACCGCGCAGCCGACGAGCACGAGGGCCGCGGGCACGAGGAACAGCGGCGTGCGGACGAGGTCGAACCAGTCGGTCACCCGCACCTCCGGGGAGCGGTCGAGGTCGCGAAAAATCGATGGGCCGGCACTCTACCGCTCCGGCTCGGCCCCGGGGGTGGCGGCGGCTCGAGCTGCGTCCGGCACCTCGACCATCGTGCCCAGTTTCGCCCTCCTCAGCCTCATGCCGTCCCAGTGGCCGAACTCGTTGTCGGCGTCCCAGCGCATCGTCCATACGCCCTTCGGCCATCGCCGGCGGAGCTCCTGGACCCGGTCCGAGCCCTCGAACGCGGTCCACGCCCCCTTGTCGCGGAACAACGCGAGCAAGAAACCCTCGCGCCCACGCGCCAGGCCGAACGCGCAGCGGAGCACATCGTCGTCCTGTAGCAGCTCGCGATGCAGGCGTTTCAGCTTCGTCCACAGCACCGGAGCGTGGCGAGAGCGTTCCACCTCCACGCGGATCGTCCCCCCCACGCCGCCGGCGACCTGCGCCCGGGCGCGCCGCTGAGCTGGGGCATAGTCGAGCGACGCCGCACCGCTGGGGGCCGCCGCGGCGCGGAGCCGGGGCAGAGACTCGAACGCGGCATCGAGCGCGGCTCGTTGCTCGGGCGTTCGCTCCGGCGCGGGGCGCGGGAGGGACCGGCGCTGACCCAGGCGGAGCCCCTGCCAGTCGCCGATCTCCTGATCGGAGGGGCGCCATCTCATCAGCCAGAAAGAGTCGAGCCAGCTCGAGAATTCCCACATGATGTCCTCGTGCTCGCCGGAACGCATGAAGTCGAGCATCTCCTGGCGGGTACGCCATACCGTCAGGGTCCAGAAGTCTCTCGGCCCCATCAGGATGTTGGCGAAACGCAGGCAACCGGGCGCGTCGATCAGTTGCTTGCGGATACGCAGCGATGCGCGCAGCATCACGGGAAAGAACATGGCGCTCTTGAGGTGAGAACGCGTAGTTACCGCGAACGTCACCCGATCGGGTTGCCGTGCCCCAGGACCTGAGGCCGGGCTACCTTTCGCCTCTCGCCACCTTGACTGCAAAGTTCTGAAGCGTCTTCGTCACGTGCTCGACCTTGTGCTTCTTCTTGAGATGGTCGGCTACTTTGGAAAGAAGCTCCTCTTCAGAGTTCGCCTTGAAGTGACCGCGACAGGTAGCTCCTGCATCGGTTCAGCGGAACTCGTAAGCCATGTCCCTCCCTTCGGTCCCTCGTCAGCGTGCGACCTTGGTCCTCTTCCTCGGCGCCGGGGCCTTCGGGGCTTTCCTCTGGACCAATCCCTCGAGCGCGTCCCGGACCCCCGCCAGGTCCTTATTGATCTCCTCGACCACGCCCGTAAGGGGCTCGGTCTGGACCGCGATCGACCGCAGTCCGGCGATGATCGTCCCGAGGGTGAAGTTCACCTTGTGGAGGATGCGCGCGACGGTGATCAGGTACAGGGCCAGGACGACGACGGTCGCGGCGACCCCTATCAACGTGACGACTGCTACCAGCGGCATGTGGGCCTCCCTAGAGGATCCGCTCGAGCGCAGCGCCGTACCTGCCGACGCCCGCACCGACTTTCTTGACCAGATCTCGGGTCTTGACCAGCTCGTCGGTGGCGTCGAGGTGCGCGATGAGGATCACACCGTGCTCGAGGACGTCGTCCGCGTACCTGCCGATCTCCACCGCGGGCCGGAGCACCCGGTTCAGCAGAAGGATCACGACCGGGATGATCACGCCGATAAAGACGATGTTGCCTATCCACCAGAGCGTCATCCATCCTCCTGTCCCTAGTCGGGCCGGCCCGCGCCGGGCATTCTATATGCCTTTGCCACATAGTCTCCAGCGGGCCCTCCCGAGAGCGACCTCATAGGCTTGACCGATGCCCCGAGCGAAGGCGTTGTTCGACGAGGTCCGCGCCGCCCAGGAGATGTTCGGGCGGGGCGAGACCACGGAGGGCTTCGCTCGCGCTGCCGCCCTGCGGGAGGAGGCCGGTGCGCTGTTGCAGGAGGGGCGCTCCCTCACGTCGTTCGAGCGCACCCATCTCGAGGCCGCGGTCACCTACACCACGGTGACCCTGGTCCTGGGGTGGGCCGAGGACCACCCCCCGGCGGAGTCGATCCCGGCGATCCGTCAGCTCGCTCAAGAGGCCGTCGCCGCCCACCGTCCGGGAAGAGAGACCTGGAAGGTCCTCGCCGCGGCGGCCGAGATGCTGGCGCGAGCCGGGGACGCCCCCGGGGCAGTGTGGGCGGTCAGGGCCGGTCGCGCGCTCGGATCGGCCGACGACTACCTCGTCAAGCTGTCCGGAAGCATCCAGTCGATGTATCCGCAGGTCTATGCGGAGTCGCCCGAAGAGCCCGGCCCCCGGCCTCCCCCCATCCCGGGCGCATAGGCTCGTCCGGCAGGGGCTGCTGGTCGCAGGGTTTAATGTGTGCACGGAACATATAGTGAGCCGCGCACCCGGTCGCGGGCGTGGAAAGGGGCTTTCGGAATGTGCCTCGGCATCCCAGGTCAGGTCGTCGAGATAGTGGACGAGAAGCTCAACCTCGCCAAGGTCGACGTGGGCGGGGTCAAGCGCAACGTACAGATCGGCCTGATCGCGGGGGAGGGGATCCACCCCGGGGACTGGATCCTGATCCACGTCGGGTTCGCGCTGTCCAAGATCGACGAGGCCGAGGCCCGCTCCACGATGGACTTCCTCGAGGGGCTGGGCGAGGCGTACGAGGACGAGCTCGAGCAGCTCAAGTCGAGCGACATCGCATGAGCCCCGAGTCTCTGCCCGTGATCGACCCTCAGTCCTACGGGGCGGTCTGCGCGGTGATCGACGGATGCCTCGTCTGCGGCGATGTCGCCGTGCCGGTGACCGTCCTCGAGGCATCCGAGCCGGACGCCACGTGCGAGGACGATCACGGTCAGCGGGGACGTGTCGGAGTGGAGCTCGTCATGCCGGTTTCGGTGGGTGATCGTCTCCTCGTCCACGGAGGGGTTGCGATCGCGCGGCTGGAGGAACCGCAGTGAAGTACGTAGACGAGTTCCGCAACGCCAACCTCGCCCGCAGCCTCGCGACCCAGATCGCCGCGGTCGCCGAGCCGGGTCGTCATTACAAGATCATGGAGGTGTGCGGGGGCCACACGCACACGATCTACAAGCACGGGATCGAGGACCATCTCCCCGATACCGTCGAACTGGTTCACGGACCGGGGTGCCCCGTGTGCGTGATCCCTATGGGACGCGTGGACGACGGCATCGCGATCGCGAAGCAGCCGGGGGTCATCTTCACCTGCTTCGGCGACATGATGCGCGTCCCCGGTGGTGCCGGCAGCTTGCTCGACGCCAAGGCAGAGGGCGCCGACGTTCGGTTCGTCTACTCACCACTGGACGCGCTCAAGCTCGCGCGCAACAACCCGGACCGCGAGGTCGTCTTCTTCGCCATCGGCTTCGAGACCACGGCACCCTCGACCGCTCTGACCCTGATGCGGGCGCGGGCCGAAGGCATCCGCAACTTCTCGGTCATGTGCAACCACGTGACGATCGTGCCCCCGCTGAGGGCGCTCCTCGAGTCGCCCGACCTTCGCCTCGACGGCTTCATCGGCCCGGGCCACGTGTCCACCGTGGTGGGTTGCAGGCCGTACGAGTTCATCCCGAAGCAGTACGGGCAACCGGTGGTTACGGCGGGGTTCGAGCCGCTCGACCTGTTGCAGGCGATCTACATGATCATGCAGCAGCTCGCGGAGGGTCGCGCCGAGGTGGAGAACCAGTATGCGCGCGTCGTCCCCTGGGAGGGCAACCTCAAGGCCCTGGAGGTCCTGGAAGAGGTGTTCGAGCTAAGGCCGTACTTCGAGTGGCGGGGGCTGGGCTTCATCTCGCAGAGCGCCCTCAAGCTGTCGGATGCGTACTCGGACTGGGACGCCGAGCTCCGCTACGAGGTGCCGGGCGTGCGCGTCGCCGACCCCAAGGCGTGCCAGTGCGGGGAGGTCCTGAAGGGCGTCATCAAGCCGTGGGAGTGCAAGGTCTTCGGTACCGCCTGCACCCCCGAGACCCCGATCGGCACGTGCATGGTCTCGTCCGAGGGCGCATGCGCGGCGTACTACAACTTCGGACGCTTCGCGCGCTCCAAGGCCCGCACCGGGAGCTAGCCGATGGCCGACCTCAAGCACGAGGTCCTCGCTCGCATCGAGAGGCAACGCAAGCTACGCGCGCGCTGGCGCGACGACCGCGTCACCATGTCGCACGGTGCCGGGGGGAAGACCACGCACACCCTCGTAACCGGTCTGTTCGCGCCGGCCTTCGCCAACGACGCCCTCGCGCCGCTCGCCGACGCGGCGCACGTCGAGCTCGATGGTGCGCGGCTCGCGTTCACGACGGATGCGTTCGTGGTCAAACCGCTGGTCTTCCCCGGCGGGTCCATCGGCGAGCTCGCCGTGAACGGCACCGTCAACGATCTCGCGGTGAGCGGCGCTCGGCCCGCGTTCGTGACCGCGGCCTACGTGCTGGAAGAAGGGCTCGACGCGGACGTGCTGCGCTACGAGGTCAAGGCGATGGCGGAGGCTGCCCGGCACGCCGGGGTTGCCGTGGTCGCGGGGGACACGAAGGTGGTCGAGCGTGGCAAGGCCGACGGCATGTACATCGTGACGAGCGGTATCGGCGTGCGCGATGCGCGCATCGAGCCGTCGGTCGAGTCGATGCAGCCGGGTGACCGGGTGCTCTGCTCGGGCACGATCGGCGACCACGGGACCGCGATCATGCTCGCGCGCGGAGACCTCGAGCTCGATGCCGACATCGAGTCGGACACCGCCCCGCTATGGGACCTGGTCGACGCTCTTCTCGGAGCCGCGGGACCGTCCGTGCGCGTCATGAGGGATCCCACGCGCGGCGGGGTGGCAACCGTCCTGAACGAGCTGGCCCAGGACGCCGGGTTGGGGGTGATCCTGGACGAGGACGCGGTTCCCGTGCGGCCCGCGGTGAAGGGCGCCAGCGAGATCCTCGGCATCGACGTGATGACCGTCGCCAACGAAGGAAAGCTCCTCGCGGTCGTGGCGCGAGATGCGGCGGGCGACGCGCTCGCGGCGCTGCGCTCGGTTCCAGGAGGGGAGGACGCCGCGGTCGTCGGCGAGATCGCTCAGGATCCTCCCGGTATGGTCCTGGTCCGCACCGGTTTCGGAGGCACGCGCATCATGGACATGCTCATCGGAGATCCTCTGCCGCGCATCTGCTGACGCGCTATGGACGAGCGCGAGCGGATCGAGGGCGAATACCGCGTGCGGGAGGGGATCGTCCGGTCCTTCTTCCAGGCCGAGGCCCCGCGCCTCGCTGACCTATGTCATGTCATGGCTCGCCGCTTCGCGCGCGGGGGTCGCCTGATCGCCTTCGGCGCGGGGGCCGCAGCGACCGATGCCCAGCACGTATCGGTCGAGTTCGTGCACCCGGTGATCGTCGGGAAGCGGGCGTTGCCGGCGCTGGCGCTGGTGAACGACTCTCCGTCGGTCCTCGAGCTCGCGCTGCGAGATCCGTCGTCCTTCTTCGTCCGCCATCTCGAGATAGTTGGACGGCCCGAGGACATGGCATTGGGGATGGTGCACCATGCCGGCGACACCGGCCTAGCGCCCGTGGCGGCGGCTCTCAAGCACGCGGGCTCGACGGACGCGCTGACGATCGGGCTCGGCGCGCCGGGAGCGTCCCTCGCGGCGGAGGCCGAGCATGCCTTCACCGTTCCGTCCGAGGACCCATTCATCGTGCAAGAGGTACACGAGACCCTCTATCACGTGCTGTGGGAGCTGGTGCACGTCTTCTTCGACCACAAGGGTCTGCTGGAGGACCGCGTGCGGGGAGCGTCGCACGACACGGGGCGCTCAGGGTTCCTCTATCCGTTCCTCGCAGAGGCCGAGGCGAACCTCGACGAGGTCCTCGTGGAGATCACGGGGTCGATCCGTACCAAGGCCGAAGACGTCATCGCGATGCGCGCCGCGTCCCGGGACCCGTCCGGCCTCACCGAGACCGCTCGTCTGATCGCGCAGCGTGTAGCTGCGGGCGGCAAGATCCTCGCGTTCGGGAACGGCGGTT
>JBHENN010000054.1:0-26303 GCA_046262015.1 Actinomycetota bacterium
GGGTGAGCCCGTGCCCGGCCGCCCACCCGTCGGCCTCGTCGCGGCGGGCAGTGCGTGCGATCCCGACACCCAAGGCGACGACCAGGGCGATCGGCAGGAGGATGAGCACGAGCTCGAGGGGCCCGAGACCGAGCAGCATGAGGTTCTCCTCTCGAAGGGTCGTAGGTATGTATCGATACATCGGGCGGCCCGATGTGTCAAGTGCTTGATACAATCCGCCTCGACCGATACTTGAGCCCCACCGACCGCTCACCGCCGCCCAACGGGGCCGCGGTCGGCCCGAGGAGAGGAGCCGAGCATGACCCCAGACGAGGTCCGTGCGTTCGTGGCCGCCAACCACCGCGCCGTGCTGATAACGCGCAGCACCGACGACCGCCTGCAGACGTCGCCGGTCACGGTCGGGGTCGGCGACCGCGGCGAGATCGTGATCAGCAGCCGGGAAACGGCTTACAAGGTGCGCAACCTGCGGCGCGACCCGCGCGCGACCCTGTGCATCTTCACCGACGCGTTCTTCGGGCAGTGGGTCCAGGTCGACGGCGCCGCAGACATCCTGTCCCTCCCCGAGGCCATGGAGCCGTTGGTCGAGTACTACCGGGCGATCCGGGGCGAGCACCCCGATTGGGACGACTACCGGTCGGTGATGGAGCGAGAGAAGCGCCTGCTGATCCGGGTGCCGGTCGAGCGGGTCGGGCCCACGAGGATGGGTTAGCCGAGCGTCTGCTCGATGTCGGCGGCGAGGTCGAAGTCGATCGGCGTCAAGCCGTCCTCCGAATGGGTCGTGAGCACGAGCTTGACCCGGTTGTAACGGATGTCGATGTCGGGGTGGTGGTCGTACCGGTCGGCCAGCTTGGCCACGCCCTGGACGAACTTGACCGCGGACGCGAAGTCGTCGAACTCGTAGACCTTCTGGATCTCGGTGCCCTCTCTCTCCCAATCGGCGCCGAGCTCGGTAAGGCGTTGTTCGATCTCTTCTTCGTCCAGAAGATCGACCACTTCTCGCTCTCCTTGTCGGAGGTCCGGGCGCTCTCGGGGGGAAGATACCGCGGCTCCAGGGCGGCGCAAGTCGGGCGGCTATAGTGCCGCCTCCTCATCGAACGAACGGAGGCCAGGTGGACTACGGCTGCGGTGTCGGCGGCCCGCTGGCGATGATCGGGGACATGGCCGGGCTCGTCGAGAAGGCCGGCTTCGAGTCGTGCTGGGCCGCCGAGACGACGCACACGGCGTTCGTGACGGCCGCGGCCGCGATCGCGGGGACCTCGACGATCACCGTCGGGACCGCGATCGCGCTTGCGTTCCCCCGGTCGCCGACGATCACAGCCATGACGGCCGCCGATCTTGACGAGTTGTCGGGCGGACGATTCATCCTGGGCCTCGGAACGCAGGTCAAGCGCATCAACGAAGAGCGTTTCTCGGTCAAGTTCGAACACCCCGTCCGCAAGCTCAAGGAGTACGTGCAGGCGATGCGCGTCGTATGGGCTGCCAACCGGGGCGAAGACGTCACCTTCGAGGGCGAGTTCTACACGATCACCCGTCCCACCTTCGGAGGTCGCAGACAACCCCCGCCCCGCGACATCCCCGTCTACTTTGCTGCGGTCGGCAAGGTGATGGCGCGCGCATGCGGCGAGGTGGCCGACGGGTTGATCGGTCATCCGCTGGCGTCGCCGAAGTACCTCGCCGAGATCATCCGGCCGGCGATCGAACAAGGCGCCGAACGGGCCGGTCGTCCGTCTGCCGAGTGCAATCTCACCGCTGCCCCCATGGTGTCGATCGCCGACGACGTCGATCTCGCACGCCGCGAGGTCAAGCTTCAGATCGCCTTCTACGCAACGACCCGGACCTACACGCCGATCCTCGAGTTGCACGGCAAGGCATCGCTCGTCCCGGAGCTGCGCGCCGCGTTCGCATCCAAGGACAAGGAGCGGATGATCGCTCTGATCGACGACGAGCTGTGCGACGCGATCGCGGTCGCCGGCCGCCCCGATGAGGCGCGCGACCGCCTGGAGCAGTGGGCGGGGCTCACCGACCGCATCATGTTCGGTGTTCCGTGGTACGGCCCTTCGTTCGAGCGGATGCTGGAGAACGGCCGGGCGATCATCGAGACCTTCGGTCGTCGGCCGGCGCGTTAGGCGGGGCCCTTAGGCCGATTGCTCGCTGAGTATCTCGACCTGGTCTGCGAGCCATCCGCCGTCCTGTGTCTTCACCAGGATCACCTTGAGG
The DNA here is from genome assembly GCA_046262015.1 of Actinomycetota bacterium. Taxonomy (GTDB): domain Bacteria; phylum Actinomycetota; class CADDZG01; order CADDZG01; family WHSQ01; genus JBHENN01. The sequence continues at coordinate 2,218 of JBHENN010000054.1, forward strand.
ACGTACAGGAAGGTCCGCCCTTCGGGGTTATCGGTCGACTGCGTCGTCTGGCTGACGCGCGCCAGCGCGACCGCCTCGGACGACGAGCGGAACGACACGTCGGGGCCTTCCACGATCTGCCCCCGGGATGATGCCGCCGCGCTGGCGAGCGCCTTGCCGAGACCTTGCGAGACGAGGCGGTCGTATTGATCGCGGAACGTGCCGGTAGCCAGCTCGCGGATCTGCGCGGCGCGCTGATCGAGGTTGGTCGAGTCGTAGTTCATCAGCAGCGTGATGACCTCCGTGGCACGCGTCTCAGCGGCGTCCCGCTCGCCTGCGAGGAACGACGTGACCTCGCTCGGCTGGGCGTCCTTGCTCTGCGCCCACAGGAGCGCGAACGTCGCCGCCAGTGCACCGGCGAGGACGAGACCTGCGACCAGGACCGGTACGGCGCGCCGCCGCGATCCCGCCTCGACCGAGCGCGGGTCCGCGCCGGCGCCGGGGTCCGGGCGGTGGGACGGAGCGCCCTCGTAGGGGACGGCCTCGTCGGTCACTCGGGCCATCCGCGGCCCGCCACTAGATCCCGTTCAGGTAGAACAACGACCACGACCAGCCGCCCATGCGCGCCGGGAGCGAGGGACCGGGCGACATGCTGGGCCGGTTGCCGAGCCCAAGACCGCCGAGAGCCGGGTACGAGCCGGCGGGCGCGGCCCGTGATGCCGCGTCGCCCGCAAGCGCGCGCGCCGCCCCACCACCGCGCGGGCCGAGGCCACAGCGCGCGTTCTTGGGCGGCTTGCGCTCGCGGCGGTTCTCGGGCCCCCTGCGGTCGGTGCCGTAGCTGCATCCCTCCTGCTGGCTCTCCTGGACCAGCCCGAAGCGGATAAGCCCGGTCTCCGGCTCGAACGCACGCACGACCTTGTACAACGCCGTCGGCAGGTGGGTGAGCATCCGGTTGAGATCCTCGGAGTGCTGCGCCTGTATCGAGTTGAGCTCGGCGAGGTCGGCCAGGACGGCGTACAACTCGGGCCGGCGCTCGCGGATCAGCGCGACGATCTCGTCGGACGAGAGGTTGGTGCCCTCCAGGAGCCGCTCCAGGGCGGCGGTGCTCCCTCCGAGCGACGCGCTCACGGTCACGAGGTCCTCGACGGCCGCCTTGAAGTCCTCCTGCGATCGAAGGAACGCGCCGCCGACCTTGGTTCCCCCTCGAAGGAGGCTCTCGATGTCGCCGGAGCGGTCCGCGAACAGATCGGCCAGCTCCGCGGTCGATTCCAGGATCGTTGCGATGTCGGGTCCCCGCCCGGTCAGGCCGACGCCGAGGGAGTCGACCGCGCCCTCGAGCGACTCCGGCGGCACTCCCCGCAGCACGTTCTCGAGCGTCGTCAGCAGCTCCTGGGTGCTGACCGGGATCGTGGTCTGCGACATCGGTATCTCGGCGCCGTCGCCGAGGTAGGGACCCGAGCTGGATGCCGGGAGGAGATCTACGAACTGCTCCCCGACCGCGCTCTTGAACATGACGCGCGCCTCGACGTCGCGCGCCGGGATCTTGGTCTCGCTCCCGATGCGGAGTTCGATCTTCACACCCTCGGGGACGATCTCCATCGTTCCGACCTGCCCCACGGTGATCCCGCGGTAGGTGACCTCCTGGTTCGTGAACACGCCCCCCGCATCGGGGAAGAACGCGTACACCGAGTAGCGTTCCTCGAGGACCGACAGCACCTGGGTCGCCATCGCATAGATCAAGCCCACGGCCAGGATCCCGAACGCCGCGACGTTGATCTTGATCCGGGTCTTCTCGGCGATGGCCATCAGTCGGCTCCTCGGAGCGGCTGGCGGAGGATCAGCTCGATCCCACGGCCGGTGGCCGGCGGCGCGGGAGCACCCGATCGGGACGCGCGGTCCGGATCGTCCGTCCGGTCGTTCTGCGGACAGGTGGTGCCTTGGCCGAAGCTCTCCGGCATTGCCTGGCAGACGTCTAGCTGCAGGTAGTCCCCGGGCATCGACTCGGGGAACCACTGAAGGAAGGTGGCGAGCGTCCGCAACGCCTCGTCGAGGTCGGCGCTGTTGGCTGCAAGGGTGCGCAGCCCCGGCCGCAGGCGCGCGAACTGCTTGTTCAGGCCGCCCTCGGTCTGACCGAGCAGCTGCACGCTTATCTTGGTGAAACGGTCCAGGGCGAACAAGAGGTCCTGGAGCTCTTGCTTCTGCTCGTTGAGCACCTTGGAGGAACCCGCGAAGGTCTCGAGGAAGGTCTCGAGCGTCCCCTGATCGGCGAGGATCGTCTGCGCGACCGAGTCGAGCGAGTCCACCGCCGCACCCACCTGGTCCTTCTTGTCGGCCAGCAGCCCGGTGAAGCGGCGCAAGCGAGCGAGGACCTCCCGGACGTCGCCCGTGTGGTCCTCGAGGATCCTGGCTTGCGACGAGGTGAAGCGGTTGAGCTGTTCGAGGTTGCCGCTCCCCAGGATGGTCGCGAGCTGGGCGAAGACATCCTCGAGCTCGCTCGCCTTGCCCGTGTCCTCGACGCCGATCACGTCGCCGCTCTCGAGGTACGGCGGACCCTCGGTCCTGGGGCTCAGCTCGACGAACTTCTCGCCGAGCAATGAGGTCGTTCGGACGGTCGCCTGTACGTCCGCGGGTATCCGTTGTCCCTCGTCGATGCACATCGTCACGCGTGCAGTGAAGCCATCGAGCGAGATGTCCTGGATCCTGCCCACCTCGACGTCGGACGCCTGCACGTTGGCGTTCTTGACGAGATCGCCGACCTGCTCGAACTCGGCGATGAGGCTCATGCCGCCGCACTGCGGCGCGACCCCGACGAGCGCGCACGAGCTCCCCGCGAGGGACATCGCCAGCGCGAGGGCGAGGCCGGCGCGACGATGGCTCATCGCGACCAACCCAGGAACCCGAGGAACCCGCGGACCCAGGTGCCCAAGCCCTCGCCGACCGAGCCCCCGTCAGCGGTGGGCACCACGGTGGCGCCCGCCGCGTTCCCGGTGAGGCCCGCGTCGTCAGCGTCCTCGTCGGCGGCATCGTCGACGGGCGCCAGCACCCCGGGCTCGGACCCCTCCAGGAGGTCATCCAACAGCGCGTCCACCGAGCCGGTCTTGTCGATCGCGTCGGCGAGCTCGTGGCATCGGCGGGCGAGCCGCTTGAGCTGTTCCTTCAGCGGGCGCACCACGCCGGCAAGGGCATCCTGCGGTATGCCGTCGACGCCTTCGACGCGTTTGACCTGTCGCTTCACCCGGCGCGTTCCTTCCTCGCACTCGAGCAGGGCGCGTGCGCCTACCAGCGTCGCGCGGTCCGCCGGCGCAGGGGAGCGTGGCCGTCCTCCGCCCGGGCACATGTCCTTGACGAGGTCCTCCAGCGCCTCCTTGAGCGGGTCGGGCAGCCCCTCGATGTCCTCCTTGAGCCCCTCGCAGAACTTGGCGTTGCTGTTGTCGCGGATGTCGACCGAGTTGATAGGTGGCGGGTGGTAGGCGTTCGAGAGGCCCTGCGCGACGACGGGCAGCCACTGCAGGGACTGCTCGAAGGACGCACGGTTGTCGAGGATGGCGGACGCGATCCTGCCCGCGAGAGCGAGATCCCGTCCGAGCGTCCCGCGATGGTCGCGCACGAGGTCCCCGACCTCGTGGGTCAGGCCGGCGAGGTTGGCCAGGGTGCCTTCGAGGTCGGCGCGGCTCTCGGCCAGCGTGCGCATGGTCACCGCGAAGTTGCGGTTCAGTGACCCAAGGGAGCCGGCGCGCGTGGCGAGCGTTCCGAACAGCTGATCGAGGTTGGCTATCAACGCGGAGATGTCTCCCCTCGCTCCGGCCAACGTCCGGGTGAGCTCGGAGGTGTTGATCAGGGTGCCCCTCAGGTCGTCCTCCCGGTCGGTGAGGGTCTCGTCGAGCTCGACAATGAGCTCGCCGAGCGCGCCGGGCTCGCCCTTCTTGCCGGGCTGGATCGCGTCGAGGAGCTTCTTGAGCTGCCTGAAGACGTCGTCGAGCTCGGCCGGGATCTGGGTGCGGTCGAGGTCGATGACCGCGCCGTCCTCGAGTGCCGGACCGCCCTCGTACACCGGGGCGAGCTGGATGTAGCGGTCGGCGATCACCGAGATAGGCACGATCTGTGCGAACGCGTCCGCCGGCACCTTGTGCTCGTCGGAGATCTCCATAACGACCTTGACCCGCTCTCCTTGGGGTTCTATGTCGGTGACGGTCCCCACCGGGACGCCGAGGATGTCGACGTCGGATTTCTCGAACAACCCGATCGCCTTCTCGAAGTAGGCGGTCACCGTGTAGGTGCCGTCGTCGGTGGAACGGCCGCCGGCGACGAGCGCTCCCGCGCCGAGCAGGGTCAGCGCCACGGCGGCATAGGCCAGGGGCTTCACGTATCGCCTCATCCTTGCTCACATCCCGCAGTGAGGATCAGCGCGCACGTGTAGATGTCGGCCCACGGGCCCTGCGTGAGAATGGAGCCGAAGTAGCGGGACGACGGTCCGACGTACTCGAAGGCGACGTCGAGATGCTCGACATTCGCCTCGAGCACCACGAGAGCGCGGTGGAGCTTGCTCAGGATCCCGTCGAGGTCGCCACGGTGGTTCCGGATGAGCGACGTGAGCTCTCCGGCCATGAACCTGGTCGATTCGAGCAGCGACTGCACGGCCTCACGTTTGCGCGCCACGGTGCCGAGCACTTCGTTGGACGCGTCGATCAGTCGAACGAGCTCGTCGCCTTCCTCGGCGAGGAGGCCGGTGAGCTCGTCCGCGCCCGCAAGCAGCGAGCGGAGGTCGTCGTCGCGGGCGTTGAGGCCGGCCCCGAGCTCGTTGAGGCCGCTCAGCGCTTCGCCCACCTCGTCCTTGGCGATCCTCGTCACCTTGGTCAGCTGGACGAGCATCGCGTTCAAGGCCTCGCCGTCGAGGTCCTCGAGCACGCCCGTGCCCTGGTTGGCGGCCTGGTAGATCTCGTAGGGAACGCTGGTTCGCTCGAGCGGGATCACATCGCCGTCCTCGAGGTAGGGCTCCCCGCCCTTGGCTTCGAGGTCGACGAACTTGGTCCCCAGGATGGTGGCCAGCTTGATCTCGGCGGATGCGTCCTTCGGGACCGGGATGTCGTTGGCGATCTCCATCGTCACGACCACCCGGTCGCCGTCGAGCTGGATGTCGTTCACGGTCCCGACCTTGATCCCGGCGACTCGCACCTGGTTGTCCGCCTTCAGCCCGGCGGCGTCTTTGAACTCGGCCTGGACCTCGTAGGCCTGCTTCACGAACGGCAGGCGGTCGAGGTAGAACGCGAAGGTCGTCGCCGCGGCGATGCCCACGATGGAGAACACCCCGACGACGAAGGGCGAGCGCTCGCGGAACGTCTTGACGCTCACGGCGCGCCATCCAAGAGCGCGGTGCACCTACCGGTACCGAGCTCCGGGCAGTAGTTGACGACGTAGAGGTTCCACCACTTGCCGTACGACTGGCTGCGGGCGGTGGCGAGCAGCTGCTCCTTGAGGTTGCGGGAGATCTGCGCGAGTGGGGTCAGGTTGTCGTTGACCACGCCGAGCACGGTGTTGAGATCGGCCAGCTCCTGCTCGAGGTTAGAGCGGTTACCGCGCAGCACCCGGCCGAACCTGGTCGACGCGTCGTCCAGCTGATCGACGACCCTCTCGATCGTGGGCGTCACCTCGGCGAGGGACTCGAGGAAGCCGGTGAACTCCTCGAGCGAGGTCTGGATCGCGCCGGACTGCCCGTTGAGGACCTTGGTCACCTGATCGAGACTGGTCACCAACCGCGCGAACCGCTGCCCGCGCGCGGTCAGGGAGCCGGCGATCTCACCCACGTTGCCGAGCGTGGCGGCCAGGTCCTTCTCGCGACCCTCGAAGATCTCGACCACCGCTCGGGCGACCGTGTTGATGTCCTGCGGGTTCGTCGATTGGATCAGGGGCCGCAGGTTGTTGAACACGACCGACAGGTCGAGGGGCGGCACGGTGTTGGCGAGAGGGATCTCGTCGCCGTCCTCGAGCATGTCCGGGGCAGGGTCCTCCGGCTCCACGAAGTTGAGCACCCTCTGACCGAGCAGGTTGCGGAATCTGATCTCGGCGATCGAGTTGCTGGGCAGCTTGGCGTCTCCGTTCAGTTGCATCGACACGACCGCTTCGCCGTCCTCGACCTTGAAGCCGGTGACCTTGCCCACCACCACGCCGGCGACGGTCACCGGGTCGCCCTTGAGGATCCCGGTGACGTCCGAGAAGCGGGCATCGACCGAGTAGGTGTCCTCGAACGGGCTGAGGTTCCCGATCACCGACGCCAGCCAGAAGGTGACGAAGATCGTGAACACGGTGAAGGCGGTCAGCTTGATGCCGGTGCTCCTCACCGCGGCCCTCCCGCTCCCGAGAGGGGCAAGGCGGGCTTGAACAAGAGCCTGCCGACGTGGTCGGCCGCGTCGATGCCCAGGGATCGGTAGTCCGCGGTGGTCGGCGCCTTCGGTCCCGGCGCCTCACCCGGCCCGTAGGGGCCGCGGCTGTGCGACAGGATGTTGTGGACGCGCCAGCACCGTCCCGGGACCACGTCGCCCGGCGACTTCCCCGGCTCGCTGGTCGGTTGCCGGTAGCGGCAGACGTGATTGAGGTTGCGGATCCACCCGGAGTTGAACTTCGGGAGCGCGTCGAGGAGCCGGTCGAGGTCGTTCGAGCGCGCCGCCAGTACCCCCAGCACGGTCGCTCCGCGGTCGACGATCCGCGTCAGGTCGACGAAGCGGGTCTCGAACACGGTGGACAGCTCGCGGAGCAGGGCCGGGGCCTTACGCAGGTTCTCTGCGATGAGGCGCGCACGGGCGGTGGTGAACCGGTTGAGGGTGGTGAGGTTCGACATCGATTCGAGTAACGGGCGGTCGACCTCGGACAGCGCCTCCCCCGACTCCGCGAGCTGTCGGATGCCCTCGCGCAGCAAGGCCTCGTTGTCGTTCGTCGCTTTCAGCGCCACGATCCCGCGCTCGAGGCCCCGGATCGCCGCGTCCTCGTGCCCGGCGAACCCTTCCGCCAGCGCGGTCAGCGCCCCCGACAGGTTCTCGGGATCGACGGCTTCGAGGATGGGAAGGGCCCGGTTCAGGATCGTTTCCACCTCGAGGGGATCGATCGTCCGGTCGGCCGTGATCGTGTCGTCCTCGGCGATCTCGCCTTCGGGGCTCTCGGGGTAGAGGAGCTCGACCCACTTCTCGCCGAAGACCGTCTTGGCCCGGATCTGCGCGCCCGCGTTGGCCGGGATCTGCGGCATCGCGGCAGGGAAGAGCCGCATCTGGATCCGGCAGTTAGACCGGGCTTCGCGGGCGATCGAGCCGATCCGCCCGACGAGGACGCCGCGCAGCTTGACGTCGCCTCCCTCTCGGATGCCCTGGCCGCAATTCTCGAACTCTGCATACGCGGGGATCGCATCGTTGGTCAGGCCGCCGTTGACCAGGGTGTAGCCGGAGAGCGCGACGGCACCGGCCGCCAGCGCGACAGCTAACAGTCCGATGAGCGAGCTACGCAACCTGCTGATGGTGTTCCTCCTGGCGTGTGGACCGGTCGGCCCTCATCCCGCGATGCGGACGGTGTCCGTCACCCCCCACATGAAGATGGAGAGCATCAGGTTCAAGAGGTTGACGGCCACGATCGATGCGCGGATCGCCTTGCCGACCGCGACCCCCACGCCGGCGGGACCGCCGGTCGCGTTGAACCCGTAGTAGCAGTGGATCAGTGCCACGGCGACGGCGAAGACGACCGCCTTGATCATCGAATAGAAGACGTCCGTCGGTGGAAGGAAGAGTTGGAAGTAGTGGGCATAGGTCCCCCCCGAGAGACCTAACAGCTGGGTCACCACGAGCTCGGTCGCGATGTAGGAGGCGAAGAGGGAGATCAGGTACAAGGGCGTGATCGCGATGACCGCGGCCATGATCCTGGTGGAGACGAGATAGGGCACCGGCCGTACGGCCATGACCTCGAGAGCGTCGATCTCCTCGTTGACCCGCATCGCCCCCAGCTCCGCGGTGAAGCCCGCCCCGACCTGAGCGGCCAGGGTCACGCCGGCGATCAGTGGGGTGATCTCGCGCGTGTTCGCGAACGCCGACACGAACCCGGTGAAGGCTTCCGCTCCGATCAGTTGCAGACCCTTGAACCCCTCCAGCCCGACCTGGGTGCCGGTGAAGAAAGCCATGAAGAAGATGACCCCCGCCGTCCCCGCGCCCACGAGCAGAGCCCCGGCTCCGAGGGTGATCTCGGATATCAAGCGCGTGACCTCGCCCATGTGCCGCGTCGCGAACAGGAGGTCGCCGAGTGACTTGGCCATGAATGTCAGCTGCTCCCCGAGCGTGGCGAGACCGTCGATCGTGCGCGTGACGACTCGTCCCGGCGCGCCGAACGAGCGCTGGAGCCGGCCGGCCTGGGTTGCCACTAGCCGTCCTCTCTCATCCGAACTTCTGCGGGACGATGGCGAAGTACAGGGCGGTCAGGATGAAGTTGACGAAGAAGACCAGCATGAAGGTGACCACCACCGCGCGGTTCACCGCGTCGCCCACCCCCTTCGGGCCGCCCTTCGCGTAGAACCCGAAGTAGACGGCGACCATGGCCGCCACGAGCCCGAACAGGCCGGCCTTGATGATCGCAACCACGAGGTCCGCGGTTTGAGCCAGGAGGCTGAACGACGCGAGGTATGCGCCCGGGGTTCCTCCCTGGATCACGACGTTGAAGAAGTAGCCGCCGGCGATACCGGCGACGGAGACGAATCCATCCAGGAGCATGGCTACGAAGACAGCCGCCCAGATGCGCGGGACCACGAGCGTGGCTATCGGGTTGACCGCGAGGACCTCCATAGCGGCGATCTCGTCGCGGATCTTCCGGCTGCCGATGTCGGCGCACATCGCGGACCCACCCGCACCGGCGATCAACAAGGCCGCGACGATCGGCGCGGCTTCCCGCACGACGGCCAGAACCATGGCCGCGCCGGTCTGCGACTCCGCCCCGAGCTGCCGTGCCACGTTCCCCACCTGGAGGGCGATCGTCGCCCCGAACGCGATCGAGACGAGCACGGCGGGGAACATCGCGACGCTCGCGATGAACCACGACTGCCGGATGAACTCACGCCATGGGTAGGGCGGCTTCCACATGATGCGGAAGGCCTCGAGGGTGATCGCGAACATGTTGCCCGTCTCGACGATCGCCCTCCGGGGAGCCTGGGCGAGCGCCATCAGAGGGCGTTCTTCATGGCGTCTTCTTCCTTCGACGCGATCCCGCGGACTGGGCGGCGTGGACCTCCGCGAACGGCGCCTCCTCCTCGGCCACGTCGCGGTCGCCGGGAGGGCTGCCCTCGGGCGGCGCGCCTGCGGCGCGCTCCATCTCCTCGACCTCGGCGGCGGTCCGGCCCACCGTGCTCTGGATCTTGGTGGCGTCCTTCTCTTCCGACATCCCGATCGGGCCATCGGTCGCGCCGGCCAGGAACTGCCGCACGACGGGGATGTCCGAGGTGAACATCTCCTTCGCCGGCCCGAACTGGACGAGGTTGCGCCGGTAGAACATCCCGATGAAGTCGGCGACCCGCTTGGCTGTCGCGATGTCGTGCGTGACGACGATGAATGTCGAGCCGAGCTGCGGGTTGAGGTCGAGCATGAGCTCGTTCAGGAACGCCGTCCTCACGGGGTCGAGGCCCGAGTCCGGTTCGTCGAACAGGATGATCTCGGGGTCCAGGACCAGCGCTCTCGCCAGTCCGGCACGCTTCTTCATCCCGCCGGAGATCTCCCCCGGAAGCTTCTTCTCGGCGCCGGTCAGCCCGACCATCGTCAGCTTCTCGTTGACGATGTCGCGGATCTCCTTCTCGCTCTTGCGGGTGTGCTCCCGCAAGGGGAACGCCACGTTGTCGTAGATGTTCATCGAGCCGAACAGAGCGCCGTCCTGGAAGAGGACGCCGAACTTGCGACGTACCTCGAACAGCTCTTTCTCGTTGAGTGCGGGGACGTTCTTGTCGCCGATCCAGACCTCGCCGCGGTCGGGCTTGAGCAGGCCCACCAGGTGCTTGAGGAAGACGCTCTTGCCCGTCCCCGACGGTCCGAGGATGAGACTGATCTTGCCTTTGGGGATGTCGAAGCTGATGTCTTCGAGGACGGTCTGCGGACCGAAGGACTTCGTCAGGTTCTTGATGCTGATCGCGACGTCGGACATCTTCCCCCCGGGAACGGCCTGCACCACTCCGTGAGCGGCGCCAAGAGTACCCGTACCCTGCCAGTATTCGCCTGCTCCCAGGGCATTCCTTCGGCTCGATCCCGGTCCCTTGGCGAGGGGCGGGACTAGTATCCCGGCCCGATGGATTTCCGAGACTCGCCGGAGGAGGCCGCCTTCCGAGCCGAGTTGAGGTCGTGGATCGCGACCAACCTCCCCGAGGGGTGGCACGCGCGCGCTCCCACGCGCGGGCGGGCCGACGACTCCATCGCGCGCAGATGGAGCAAGAAGCTCTCGGACGCCGGCTACGCAGGGCTCACCTGGCCCACCGAGGTGGGTGGAGCGGGGGCTCCCTACACCCATCAGGCGATCCTGCTCGAGGAGATGGCGCGCGCCGAGGCTCCCGAGCCGATCGGGGTCATCGGTCTGGGGATGGCGGGTCCGACGATCATCGCCCACGGCACCGACGCCCAGAAGGCCCGCTACCTGAGACCGATCCTGTCCGGCGAAGAGGTCTGGTGCCAGGGGTTCTCCGAGCCGGGAGCGGGGTCCGATCTCGCCTCGCTGCGCTCCCGGGCCGTGCTCGACGGCGATCACTTCGTCGTGAACGGGCAGAAGGTGTGGTCCTCGTTCGCCCACATCGCCGACCACTGCATCCTGATGGTGCGGACCGACCCGGACGCCCCGAAGCACAGAGGCATCACCTACCTGCTCGCCGACATGCATGCCCCCGGCGTCGAGGTGCGTCCTCTGAGACAGATAACGGGGGACCCCGAGTTCAACGAGATCTTCTTCACGGACGCGCGCGTTCCGGTGGGGAACGTGGTTGGCGAGGTGAACGATGGCTGGCGCGTCGCGATGACGACCTTGCTGCACGAGAGGGGAACGCTCGGGTTCGCACTGACCGCGCGCCTCGAGGTCGCGATGAGCAAGCTCGTCGCGCTGGTCCGAGAGGCGCGGATCGATGGCCGGTCGGCGGCGGACGACGCGCTGATAAGAGACGCGGTAGCGCAGCGCTGGATCGAGCTCCAGGCTCTCAAGCTCACGAACTACCGCGCGCTGAGCACCCTGATGAAGACCGGGATCCCCGGCCCGGAGGGGTCGGTGGCCAAGCTGCACTGGTCCGAGTCGAACCAGAAGCTGACGAAGCTCGCCCTGCAGGTGCTTGGTCCGAACGCCCAACTCGACGGCGACGATGGGACATGGGGCGGCTACTGGCAGTACCTCCAGTTACGCAGCCGTGGCAACACGATCGAAGCGGGGACCTCTGAGATCCTGCGCAACATCATCTCGGAGCGCGTCCTCGGACTGCCGAGGAGCCGGTGAGCCGCGGGCGCGCCGGGGAGCCCGCGTAGATGGACTTCGCGTTCTCCGAAGAGCAGGAGATGCTTCGGTCGCAGGCGCGCGCATACCTGGCGGACCGCTTCCCACCCGAGCGCGTGGCCGAGCTCGCAGACGCCGAGGTCCCACCGGGACTCGGCGACCTCGCGTGGGGCGAGATCGCCGAGTTGGGGTGGATCGGTTTGTCGGTGCCCGAGTCTCACGGTGGCGCCGGCATGGGGTTCCTCGACGAGGCCGTCCTGTTCGAGGAGCTGGGCCGGGCCCTCTATCCCGGCCCTTACTTCGCTACGGTCGCGCTCGCGATCCCGGCGCTTCACGCCGGAGGCGCGGACCTGACCGATGTCATCTCGGGAGCGGCCGCGGCGACGCTCGCCTGGGCCGAGCCCTCGGGTCCGAACCGGCTGGACGCCCGAGGCGCGCTTGCCACCACTGCCGAGGAGAGCGCCGCCGGCTGGACCCTCACCGGCGACAAGGTGCTGGTGCCCGACCTCACGGTCGCCGGCCGGGTCGCCGTCGTGGCGGCCGCGCCTGCCGGGGTCGGGATCTGGGAGGCGGCGGGGCGAGGTCTCGATATGCGGGCGCTCGTGTCGACCGACACCACGCGCAGACTGGGAACCCTCACGCTGGCGGCCTCCTCCGCCCTGCCCCTGGTCGCTCCGGGTGCGGGGGAGCGGGTGGTTGCGGCCATCCGGTCCCGTGCCCACGCCGCCCTGGCGCTGGAAGCCGTTGGGGTGGCGAGCAAGGCGTTGGAGGGCGCCGTCTCCTTCGCCCGGGAGAGGAACCAGTTCGGCAAACCGATCGGCTCCTACCAGGCCGTGGCGCATCCGATCGCGACGACCTACATGGAGACCGAGCTGGCGCGTTCGCTCGCTTACTGGGCAGCGTGGTGCGTGGCGGAGGACGACGCTCAGGCCCCGGTTGCCGCGGCGGCGGCGAAGTCGTTCGCGGCAGAGGCAGCCGTGGCCGCGTGCGAACGCAGCATGCAGGTCCACGGCGGTGTGGGGTTCACCTGGGAGCATCCACTTCACCGCTATTACAAGAGAGCCCGATGGATCGAGTCATTCGACGGCTTCGGGCCGGCGCAGCGCGCGAGCGTCGCCGACGCGCTCCTCGGCTGAGGATCCGCCGGCGCTCCCGCGGGAGGGCCTATATTCGATGCCCATGCGCGACGACGATGTCGTAGCCAGGATCGAGACCCTTTCCGATCGGCTACGCCCAGGATCGGCTCTGCAGGGCCGCTTCCGCCTCACCATCGACGACGTCCAGCGCGATGTCGTCGTGTCGAAGAGCACGTGCAGGGTCGGGGGTGCGCGGGGAAGACCCGATGCCGAGATCATCACGGACTCGGCCACCTGGCGTCTGATCGATCGCGGACGTATCTCGGGGATCGAGGCGTTCGCGAACAGGCGGCTTCTCGTGCGCGGAGGGATCGAGAAGTCACTCCACTTCGAGCCGGCCTTCGAGCGCCCCGATGCGGGAGCGATGCGTTACACCCTGGATCTCGTGGACACGGGCTCTACGCGCATGTCGGTGTTGGTCGCGGGGGACCCCGACGCCGAACCGCTCATGCTCGTCCACGGACTCGGTGCGACGAAAGCGTCGTGGCTCACGATCGTCCCGCAGCTCGCGCGCCGTTACCGGGTGATCGCCCTCGACCTTCCCGGGTTCGGCGCCTCCTCCAAGCCGCGCGGGCGCTACGACGCGCCCTGGTTCGCGCATCATGTCCTGGCACTGATGGACGCGTTCGGTCACGACGCCGCTCACGTGGCCGGCAACTCCATGGGGGGACGGATCGCGCAAGAGATGGCGATGTCCAAGCCGGATCGCGTGCGATCGATCGCGTGCCTGTGCCCGGCGACCGCGTTCTCGAGGCGTCCGCTCCTCCTGCTGGCCCGCCTCGCGCGCGCCGAGGCCGGCGTCCTGGTGTCTCGATTGCCCCGGGGCCCGATCCGCGACTCGGTCCGTCAGATGTTCGCCGATCCCGCGTCCGTCGAAGATGCATGGTTCGACGCTGCGGTCGAGGACTTCCTGCAGGTCTGGCGCAGCCCCCTCGCGCGCTTCGCGTTCTTCGCCGCGGCGCGCCACATCTATCTCGAGGAGCCGGACGGCGAGACGGGATTCTGGGCGCGGCTCGCAGACATGCGCGTCCCCGCGTTCTACGTCTTCGGCGCCCAGGATCAGCTGATCGCCGCGCGGTCCGGGCTCGAGGTGACCAAGGCTCTGCCTTCGGCGCGCGTGGAGGTGTGGCGCAACTGCGGCCACGTCCCCCAGGTCGAGATGCCCGACCGCACCGCGCGCGCCTTGCTGGGTTTCTTCGGATCGAACGCCGGCGAGGCCAGGTCCACCGAGGCCGTCTAGCCCGGATCCCCGAGATGGCACGCGCGAGGTTCCCAGGAGGAGGGCCATCCCGACCGACACGCGCTTCGTGAGGTGGATCGAGGCTGAACCCGACGACCGCGGCTAGGTGAACGCGTTCTCACCGGTCAGGGCGCGCCCGATGAGGAGTTTCTGGATCTGGCTCGTCCCCTCGTAGAGCGTGCTCACGCGCGCGTCGCGCAGGTACTTGCCGACCGGGTAGTCGTCGACGTAGCCGTAACCGCCGTGGATCTGAACCGCGGCGTTGGCTGCGCGAACGCAGGCTTCGGTCGCGTAGTACTTGGCGACAGAGGACTCCAGCGTGTGCGTTGCGCCCGCGTCGGCCAGAGCGGCGACCCGCCACACGAGGAGGCGAGCCGCGTCGGCCTCCACGGCCATGTCGGCGATCATCTCCTGCACTAGCTGGAAGCGCGCGATCGGCCGCCCGAACGCCTCTCGCTCCGCGACGTAGCCGAGGCTGGCGTCGAGGCAGCCCTGGCTGATGCCCACCGATCCCGCGGCCAGGGACATGCGTCCCGCGTCGAGCGCCGACATGGCGACCTTGAACCCCGCTCCTTCGTCGCCGAGGCGCGCCTCGTCGGATACCCGGACGCCGTCGAGGATCAGCTCTGCGGTGTCCTGGGCGCGCAGGCCGAGCTTCCCGGTCACCGGGCGCGCCGAGAACCCGGAGGCGTCGGTGGGGACCAGGAAGCAGGTGATGCCGCGCGGCCCGGCCTCGCCGGTGCGGGCGAAGATCAGGGCGAGCTTCGCCCACGTCCCGTTCGTGATGAACAGCTTCGTGCCCGAGATGACCCAGTCGCCGCCGTCGCGGCGAGCCCGGGCGGCGAGGTTCGCCGCGTCCGAGCCGAACCCAGGCTCGGTCAGCCCGAAGCAACCCAGCTCACCCCCCGACAGGCGAGGGAGCCACTTCCGCTTCTGGCCCTCCGTCCCCCAGCGAGCGATCGTCTTGCCGACCAGGCCCACGTTGACCGAGACCACGCCCCGTACGGATGAGTCGGCCCGGCCCAGCTCCTCGACCAGGAGGCAATAAGAGATGTTGTCGAGGCCCATGCCCCCATACGCCTCGGCGGTCGTCGCTCCGAGGAAGCCGACCTCGGCCAGCTTGGGCACGATTCCGGGGTCCATGGCCTCGGCCCGGTCCCACGCGCGGACGTGCGGAACGATCTCCCGCTCGGCGAAGTCGCGGGCGGTCGACCGCATCATCTCCTGCTCGGGTGTGAGCGTGAGGTCCACCGGATCCTCCTCGGGGCGAGTCGCGGGGCCGCCCTGGTTCCGGTCGGCGCACGCGCAGTACAACATAGACAGATGGACCCGACGCCGAGGCTCTTCGCCGACCGATCGGACCGAGGGAAGCTCGCCTTCACCGGCCCACAGGCGCGCTGGTTCTTGCACCAGATACTCACCCAGGCGTTCGAGGACCTCGGTCCCGGAGAGGCACGCGATGCGGCTCTCATCACCGCGCACGGTCGCATGGTCGGTTACCTCGAGTGTCTGGGCACGGACGAGGGGGTCCTCGCCCATCTCGAGCCCGAGCTGCACGACACCCTGCCCGACGCGATCCGCCGCTACGTCTTCGCCACCCAGGTCGAGATCGAGGACGTGACGCGTTCCATGGGACTGGTGCTCGTCACGGGCGATGGCTGGGGCGACGTAGGTGCGCGCGTTCCCGGCGCCCGCCGGCACGAGACGTCCTCCCTCGGCGTGCCCGCCGGGTACCTGTGGCTCGCGCGTGAGGAGGTCCCCGGCGCGCTCGAGGCGCTCGCAGGAGAGGGCTGGGCGCCGGCCACGGAAGAGGACCTCGAAGAGCTGCGGATCCGCAACGGCGCGCCGCGGTGGGGGCGGGAGATGGATGTCCGGTCGTTCCCCCAGGAGGCCGGCATCGACCGGCGCGCGGTGCACTACGACAAGGGCTGCTATGTCGGCCAGGAGGCGATGGCGAAGATCCACTTCCGGGGCAAGGTCAACCGGCGCGTCGCGCGTCTGGCCGGAGCCGGACGTCTGACCGCGGGGGCCGACGTGATGGTGGACGGCTCACCCGTCGGCCGGGTCACCAGCGCAGCCGGCAGCCACGCTCTCGCGACCGTCAAGCACGACGTGCCTGCCGGCGCGCGCGTGATCGCCGGGGGGGTCGAAGCCGAAGTAGCCGACGCTCTCTAGGTCCAGGAGGTTCCGTGCCGCACCATCACGAGGGCGACGATGTCATCGTTCGCAAGCTCGAGGTCGGGAACATGGAGAACAACACCTACGTGCTCGAGTGTCCGCGCACCCACGAGGCGCTCATAGTCGACGCGTGCTTCGAGCCGGATGCGATCCTGGACGGCGCTCAGGGGGCCACGGTCGTCGGCATCCTTCAGACCCACGGCCATATGGATCACGTCCAGGCTCTCGCCGAGCTCAAGCAGCGCCTCGGCGTGCCCGTCCATGCCCATCCCGGCGACGACTACCCCGTGTCCATCGACCGTGTGCTCGCCGACGGAGACCGACTCTGGGTAGGTGAGCGGGAGATCGAGGTCCTGCACACCCCCGGCCACACGCCCGGGGGGACGTGCTTCCGGATCGGCCGGCATCTGATCAGCGGGGACACCCTCTTCCCGGGAGGGCCCGGCGCTACCCGGGGAGATCGCCGCGCCTTCGAGCAGATCATCGAGTCGGTACGGACGAAGCTCTTCGTCCTGGCTGACGACACGGTCGTCTATCCCGGTCACGGCGCCGACACGACGATCGGCGCCGAGCGCCCCCACCTTAAGGAGTGGATCGACCGGGGCTGGTGACCCCGTGTGACTCGGGGACACCCCTGTGGTCACTGGGTGACCGTGACGGGTTCGAGGAAGCGCCCCGATCTCCCCTCGATCTCCAACGCAGCCAGGTACTCCCCCGCCGGCAGCGGCTCGCCGGCCCTGGTCCGCGGCTCCTGGTCCGTGCCCGTGACCGTGACCACCACGCCGTAGCCGCGGGAGCGGCGCACAATGGTGTGGTGGACGATGCCGGCGACATCGACAACGTGGACGGCGCGGACGACGCCCGCGGCAGCGGGTCGGGCACCCCGCTTCGATCGTCGCCAGGGCTGCTCGGTGCGGGCGCGGGAGCCACCGCCGCCGCGCTTGGGGTCTTGTGGATCGTCGCGGCAGTGGCCCCGACCGCCCCGTTCGCTCCCACCGCTGTGGCCGAGCTCGTGCTGCGCGCCACGCCCGGGGACGCGGCGACCTTCTTCATCGAAACGCTCGGCCACTGGTCCCGCCGACTGCTGCTGCTGGGGGCGCTCGCCGGGGCGATCGCCGCCGGGGCCGTCGCTCTCCGCCTCTCGGCCCTCGTGCTCTGGGCGGGCCGGGACGAGGCGCGCCGGGGCGAGGCCCGACCGGGCTTGGCGGGGGCCGGGTTGGCGCTCGCGGCGGCCGCCGCGTCGATCGGAGCCCCTCAGGGCGGCGCCCGTGGAGGAGCGGTCGCGCTCGCGTCCGCGCTCGGCGGTGCCACCTACGCGTTCGCAGCCCGCCGGCTACTCGGTCCCGCACCCGGCGCGGCGGTCGAGGCTGAGGGACGGCGCCGTGTCCTTCGGCTAGGCCTCGTGGGCGCGGGTGTCCTCGCTCTCGGAGGGGTCGGGGTCCGCTGGCTGGGCAACCGTCTCGGCGGGCCGAACCGCGACGTGGTGTTGGTCCCTCCGGCCTCACCTGCGTCCCCGCTCCCGCAGGGCCCGTTCCCGGAGATCGCGGGTATGCCGCGCGAGATAACGAGCGTGGAGGATCACTACGTGGTGGACATCAACCTCGTGCCGCCGTCGGTCGAAGCCGACGGATGGGCTCTTACGGTCGGCGGCGAGGTCGATGCGCCGATGCGTCTGTCCTTCGACGAGCTGCAGGAACGGTTCGAGGTGGTCGAGGAATTCGCCGTACTTGCCTGCGTGTCGAACGAGGTCGGGGGCAACCTGATCGGTCACTCGGCGTGGGGCGGGGTGCGCTTGCGCGACGTGCTCGCCGCCGCGCAGGTGCGGGACACCGGTGTCGACGTCGTCATGCGCGGCGCGGACGGCTATTCCGACTCGATCCCACTCGCCATCGCCCGCGACCCGACCGTGCTGCTGGCGGTATCGCAGAACGGCGAGCCGCTGACCCAAGCACATGGTTTCCCCTGCCGGGTGCGGGTCCCTGCCATCTTCGGGATGAAGAACGTGAAGTGGCTCGAGTCGATCGAAGTCGTGGCCTCGGACCACCAGGGCTACTGGCAGCAGAGAGGCTGGTCGGACGATGCGGTGGTCAAGACCGAGTCACGCATCGACGTCGCCGGCGACGGCTTCAGCGCACACACCGGGAACGCGACCTGGGTTGGTGGGGTCGCCTGGGCCGGCACCCGTGGCATATCGAAGGTCGAGGTGTCGCTCGATGGAGGCGAGTCGTGGCGCGCGGCGCGACTGAAGGATCCTGTGTCGCCGATCTCGTGGCGGCTCTGGGCCTATCGCTGGACCCCGGAGCTGCCAGGCACCCAGGTGATCGCGTGCCGCGCTACCGACGGCACCGGCGTCGTGCAGACGGCGCGCCGGACGGCGCCCCATCCCGCCGGAGCGACCGGCTACCACACCGTCGAAGTAGAGGTTTCGTGATGCTTCGGCCCGGTAGGCGCGGCGACCCCGGTCAAAGATCAGGAGGTTTCAGCTCACCTCACCTCACAAGGACCGATGACTGAAGGCTACGTCGTCGCGGTGAGCCCGGCGAGGAAGCTCGACAGGCGGGTGTTGAACGCTTCCATCTCCTCGATCGGCGCGCCGTGGCCGGTCTCGAACGCGGAGAGCTCGGCGCCCGGGATCGCCGCGGCGATCTCCTCGGAGCCGAGGAAGGGGACCATCTGGTCGTTCTTCGCTCCCATCACCAGGGTCGGCACCGAGATGCGCGGGAGATCGGCGAGGGTGTCGTGCTTGTCGAGGGCGTCGAGCTGACCCAGGATCACCTCCGCCGACGGCATGTCCTCGGCGGTCACGCCGAACGAGCGGACGATGCGGTCGATCACCTCGCGGCCGATCTCGAAGAAGCCGGGGGTGAACATCCGGATCAGCGACCCCTCCAGCAGCGCTTCGGGACCGCCCGCCCCGACCACGAGCCGCGTCAGCTCGTGCTGGCGGCGCATGAACTCGATCGGACGAGCGAACGTCAGGGCAAGCACCAGCGCCGACACCCGCTCGGGATGGTCGAGCACCAGCCGCTGCGCGATCGCTCCGCCCATCGAGATCCCCATGACGACGGTCTTCTCGATCCCGAGGTGATCCAGCAGGCGCAGCGCATCGTCGGCCATCTGGTCCATCGTCGACGCGCCCGCTTTGGACGATCCGCCGGTCCCGCGGTTGTCGAACGTGATGAAGCGATGGGTCTTGGTGACGGCAGGGATCTGCGCCGCCCACAACCTCTGGTCGGATGCGAAGCCCATGATGCCCAGCAGCGGCGGGCCGTCCCCGTGCTCGCGATACGACAGGGTGACGTCGCCCAGGTCCAGTGTCGGCATCGGTCCATAGTAAGCCGGTGGGTCCGTTGCCCCTGGGGTGGCCTTTAGATCGCCACGCAGCGTACGCTTGACCGCATGCGCCGGACCCGCGTTGCGTTCGCCTCGGCCCTCTTCCTGCTCGCCCTCGCCGCGCCGGCCGCGGCTCACACCCGCGACCCGTTCGATCCGGTCATCGACCTCACCCCCGACGTCGCCACCGGAACCGGCACGCAGGCCGGCGGGACCGGGACGGGAACCGGAGGAACCGGAGGAACCGGCGGGGCGTTCCAGGCCGGCTCGGCAGGCGGCCTCGCCGACACGGGCTCGACGACGACGACGTGGTTGGCGGTCGGCTACGCCTCGCTCGCCCTCGGCGGAGCGGCCCTCGTCTTGGCGCGCACGCTGAGAATCAACCCCGGCCTCACGGCCGGCTCCGCAAGACGTCTCTCCGCTCCGCGAACTCCTCGCGGCTGATCTCGCCGCGGGCGAAGCGTTCCTCGAGGACCTCTAGCGCGGGTGACGGCCGCTCGGTCGGGCTGTGACCGTCACGCCGTAGCAGACGCACCACCAGCGTCACGACGATCACCCAGAAGCCGATCTTGAGGAAAGCCGTAACGAGGAACAGAACGCCCCCCAAGCCCGGCTCCCAGAAGAACGGATCCATCATCGGCGCAGCTCCTCCCGGATCGCGCGCAGCTCGTCCGCAGTGATCTCGCCGCGCGCGAAGCGCTCCTCGGCGATGGCGAGGGCCGACGGGACGCGCGCGCTCTCGCCCTCGGGGAGCGCGATCCACAAGATGATGTAGGGCAGCAGCCCGAACCCGGCGAACAGGATCGAAGCCGCCCAGACCGCCCGCACGAGGGTCGGGTCGAGGTCGAAGTGCGCGGCCACCCCGGCGGCGACGCCGGCGACCATCCGGTTCTCCGTGGAGCGCATCAACCGGCCCCGGGCCATCACGCCCTAGTCCTCGGAAGCTTTCGCCGAATCTGCCTTGACCCGGATCTCGTCGAGGATCGGAGCGTTCTGGAGCGTCGTGACGTCCCCCAAAGTGCGCCCTTCGGCGACGTCGCGCAACAGCCGCCGCATGATCTTGCCGGAGCGCGTCTTCGGAAGGTCGTCGGTGAGAACGATCGAATGCGGACGCGCGATCTTCCCGATGACCTTGGCGACGTGGTCGCGCAGCTCGCGCGCCAGCGCGTCGTCACCGTGCGTGCCCGACTTGGGGGTGACGAACGCGACGATCGTCTCGCCCTCTTGCGGATGCTTCCGTCCGACGACGGCCGCCTCGGCCACGCCTGGATGGTCGACCAGGGCCGACTCGACCTCGTACGTAGAGATGCGATGACCGGCGACGTTCATGACGTCGTCGACGCGGCCCAGGAGCCAGAAATAGCCGTCGTCGTCGAGCTTGGCGCCGTCGCCGGGGAAGTAGGTCTCGTCGCCGTACTTGGAGAAGTAGGTTTCCCGGTAGCGGTCGTCGTCCTTGAAGATCGTGCGGCACATCGCCGGCGCGGGGCGTGTGAGCACGAGGTAGCCGGCGCCCCCGCGGCCGACGGGCTCACCCTTGTCGTCGAACACGTCCGCGCCCACGCCTGGATACGGTTTCGTCGCGGAGCCCGGTTTCAGCGTGGTGATCCCCGGGAGCGGCGAGATCATGATGCAGCCGGTCTCGGTCTGCCACCACGTGTCGACGATCGGTGTGCGGCCGCCGCCGATGAACTCCTGGTACCAGATCCACGCTTCCGGGTTGATTGGTTCCCCCACGGATCCGAGCAGCCGCAGCGACGACAGGTCGTGCTTCGTCGCGTACTCGGGCCCCCACTTCATGAAGGTACGAATCGCGGTCGGCGCGGTGTAGAGGATCGTCACGCCGTACTCCTCGACGATCCTCCACCAGCGGTCCTTGTCGGGGAAGTCCGGCGCGCCCTCGTAGAGGATCGACGTGCACCCGTTCGCGAGCGGGCCGTAGACGATGTAGGAGTGCCCGGTCACCCATCCGATGTCCGCGGCGCACCAGTAGACGTCGGTGTCGGGCTTGATGTCGAAGATCGAGTGGTGCGTCGAGCTCACCCCGGTGAGATAACCGCCCGTGGTGTGCACGATGCCCTTGGGCTTTCCAGTGGTGCCCGACGTGTACAGGATGTAGAGCATGTCTTCGGCATCGAGCGTCTCGGCAGGGCAGTCGTCCGACTGGCGCGCTGTCACTTCCGAATAGACGACATCTCGGCCGGCGCGCATCGCGACGGGCTCGTTGGTGCGGCGAACGACGATCACGGTCTCGATCGTCGAGGTGCCTTCGAGGGCGTCGTCCGCGTTCTCCTTCAGTGGAACGATCGCTCCGCGCCGGTAGCCGCCGTCTGCGGTGATCAGGACCTTCGCCTCGGCGTCGTTGATGCGATCCTTCAGTGCTTCCGCGGAGAACCCGCCGAAGACCACCGAGTGCGGCGCGCCGATGCGCGCACACGCCAGCATCGCAGCGGGTAGCTCCGGGATCATGGGGAGGTAGATCGCGACGCGGTCGCCCTTCTGGATACCCAGCTCCTTGAGCGCATTCGCGAGCCGGCAGACCTCGGCGTGGAGCTGTGCGTAGGTGATCGTCCTGCGCTCGCCCGGTTCGCCGATCCAGTGATACGCGCTGCGGTCCCCTCCGGCCTCGAGGTGACGGTCCAGGCAGTTGTGGGAGGCGTTGAGCTTGCCGCCGAGGAACCACTTCTGATGGGGAGGCGTCCACTCGCACACCCGGTCCCAGCGTTCGAACCAGTCGAGGCGCTCGGCCTGGGAGGCCCACCACCCCTCGAAGTCGGCCTCGCCCTCGCTGTAGACGGAGCTATCCGCGACGTTGGCCTGCTCCGAGAACTTCTCGGGGGGCGGGAAGATCCGTCGCTCCTCCAGAAGCGCCTCGATCGCCTGGTCGACCCCGCCGTCCGGCATGTTCGCGTCCCTCCCCGCTAATCCGACCGTTCCCCAGGGCGATGGCCTAGCCTCCTGCCATGACATTGTGCTCCAAGCCGGGCTGCCAGCACACCGGCGCCGCGGTCCTCGCCTACGACTACGCCGACCGCAGCGCGTTCCTCGAGGATGCCGTCGTGGGAGAGCTCTCCCCGCACGTCTACGTGCTCTGTCAGAGCTGCGCGGCCGCCATCACCCCTCCCCGGGGCTGGACCCTGGACGACCGGAGGAAGGAGCCGGCTCTGTTCCTGGAGCGACTGGAGGAGCGGCGCGCCGCCGGGACTGCCCCCGCGCCCGAGACACCCGGCGACACGACCGCCGCTCGTCAGGTGTTCTTCGGGTCCAGCGGGTAGCGACCGGTAAGTTTAGGTAACGGCTCGTACCCAAGCCGCGGCCCGCCGCGGCCCACGGATCTGAGAGGAACGGTGGCGGTCGACAAGCGCCTGCTCGCGCAGCTGAGGGAGCTGGACCGCCATGATCTCCGCCGGGTCCTCATCGTGGTGCGGGGGCTGTTGACCTCGGTCGGCGACGACGCCGGGAGCCCCGACGAGAGCGCGCACGGCGGCTCGGTCACCTACCGCCGGGAGGCCGTGCGGTGCGGCAAGCCTGGGTGCGCATCGTGCCCCCATGGCCCGTACTGGTACGCCTATTACCGCGAGGACGGCCGTCTACGCAGTCGCTATATAGGCCGCGACCTCCCATCCGACGTCAAGGCGGTCGAGGACGGCCCGGGGAGGAGCGATCTTCCGGGCTAGACGGCCGGCGAGCATGATGTGAGGATTTCGGGGCAAGAGATCCTTAGGGCGGCCACCAGGTCGACCCGGAGGGGGAGCGCGATGGAGTGTCCAGAGTGCCGCGGCCGTGACACGGTCCAGATCGAGATTCGCCTGCGCGAGCGCGACAGCGTCCAGTTCTTCTCGTGCCGTCGCTGCGAGAACAAGTGGTGGGAGCGGGGCGGGGACACGATCGCCCTGGACGAGGTCCTGGACCTGGCCGCACACAGGGACGGTTGACGCCGAGGGTTCTCTGGTGAAGCTGCGGGCGCTCCGAGCTCTGGATCTCCGACTTCCGGCATCAGGTGCCAGTTGAGGGGGTCGTGCCGGTGCGCTCCGGGATCGAGACGGATCTCGACCGCGGGGCGGGGTGTCGTCATTCCGGCTTCAGAGCGCCCGCAAGTCGTGGCCTAGTGGTCGTCCCCTCTCTCG
Organism: Actinomycetota bacterium; assembly: GCA_046262015.1. GTDB lineage: Bacteria > Actinomycetota > CADDZG01 > CADDZG01 > WHSQ01 > JBHENN01. The sequence continues at coordinate 25,677 of JBHENN010000054.1, forward strand.
ACGCGTGGTTCCATTATGTCGCGCGCATCTAGCGCGCGCCAGACCCTTTTCACGGATCGCCGGAACGGCCTCTGGTGATCACCCCGTGGCCCGCCGGAGGGACCGACACGGCTGTGGTCCCCAGGCGCCTGCGGAAGGACAGCTCGAAACGGGGCGTGAAGCCCGCCTTGTCGATCGCCCGTAGCGACGGGGCGTTGGTTGCCTCGGTGGCGATCCAGAGGGTTTCCGCCCCCTCGGCGCCAAGCGTTCGTCCGATCCCCGCCAGAGCGAACGGATAGATCCCCCTACCCCGGGCCGACGGGGCCGTGAAGGACTCGAACACGTAGGCGTCGCCGGGAGGAGGAGTGAACCAGCGGGCCACCTCTCCCATCCAGGTGGCTCCGGTGGCCACCCAGGTGGCATGAACGAGGCGGTCGTGGGTGAGCACGAAGAAGCACCGCTGACCGCGGCCGAGCCGCTCGGCGAACGTGGCCGGGGTGTCGGTGCCGACCGCGCGGGCGTAGCGGGGGCCGTCCGCAGGGCTCGCCTCGTGGAGCTGGCCCCCGCCGGGGCCGGCGGGCGGGGCCTGGGGAGAAGGGCCGGGTTCGGGCGGCGGGCCCGGGGCGGGGCGGGTGAGAACGATCACGG
>JBHENN010000055.1:0-14929 GCA_046262015.1 Actinomycetota bacterium
GTCTCGGGGTTGCCTACGAAGGCCCCGACTTCCGCTTCACCCCTCCGCCTCGCCCGCGCCTGTGCGAACGCCCGTCGGTCGCGATCATCGGGACGGGCAAACGTACCGGTAAGACCGCGGTCGCGGCATTCACGGCGCGCACTCTCGTAACCGAGGGATACAAGCCGGTGATCGTCGCCATGGGGCGGGGAGGGCCCCCCGAGCCGGGCGTGCTTCGGGGGGACGAGATCGAGCTAGAGGCGCGCGACCTGCTCGAGCTCGCGGACCAGGGCAAGCACGCCGCGTCGGATTACGTCGAGGACGCGCTGCTCGGGCGCGTGCCTACGGTCGGGTGCCGGCGCTGCGGGGGCGGCCTGGCCGGGGGGGTGCAGATCTCCAACGTCGCCGAGGGCGTGGCGATGGCGAACGAGCTGTCCGGCGACCTCATCCTGCTCGAGGGCTCGGGCTCGTCGATACCGCCGGTCCACGCGGATGCTTCCGTGCTGGTCGTGTCTTCTGGTGTCGACCCTGACTACGTCGGCGGCTATATGGGTCCCTACCGGCTGTTGCTTGCAGACCTGGTCGTGGTTACTATGTGTGAAGAACCCTTCGGTTCCCCTTCCGCGATCTCCGCGATCACCTCCCGTGTCGGAGATGCCTTCCGGCTTAGAGACGGCGATGAGGAGGGGAGGGAGATCCGGGTGATTCGAACCGTCTTCCGGCCGGCTCCCGTCCGGTCCGTGGACGGCGCGAGAGCATTCGTCGCCACTACCGCGCCAGAAGGTGCGCGGCGTGCGATCACACACCACCTGGAGGCCGAGCATGGGTGCGAGGTCGTGGGCATCACCCACTCGTTGTCGGACAGGCAGAGGCTGGAGAAGGAGCTGAAGGACATCAAAGATCGCGCCGACGTGCTGCTGTGTGAGATCAAGGCTGCCGGGGTCGATGTGGCCACCCGCACGGCCATGGACGTCGGGCTGGACGTTGTCTACATGGACAATGTCCCCGTGGCGCGTGGCGACGACGACCTTGCGTCCGCTCTGGCCGACACGGCCCGGCGCGCCGGCGAACGGTTCAAGGCAGACCATGCCTGAGTCTCGGCGCAAGCACATCTTCGTGGCCGAGCGCGAGCACGGGCTGCCGTTCTCCAAGGGCCTCACCGCGTCCTCCCTGATGATCACCGGTCTCGCTCCGGCCCGGTCCTACGCGGTCGCCAACAAGGTCGAGGAGCGTCTGCTGGAGATGGGTCGCGACCAGATCACGGCGGAGGTCCTGCGCGAAGTGACGCTGGACACGCTCCGCCGAGAGGCGGGCGATCACTACGCCGAGGCATTCATCAAATGGCAGTCCGTGGCCGAGCTCGACATCCCCTTGATCATCCTGATCGGTGGCGCTACCGGCTCGGGGAAGTCCACGATCGCGACGCATCTGGCCGGCCGGCTCGGTATCACCCGCATCGTCTCGACCGACGCGGTGCGAGAGGTCCTTCGCAGCGCGTTCACCCGTGAGATGTTCCCTACCCTTTACGCGTCGTCGTTCGAGGCCGACAAGGAAGTGCGCCAACCCATTCCCCATTCGGGCGATCGTCTGATCATCGGCTTCCGCGAGCAGGCCGCCGCCGTGGCCGTCGGCGCCCAGGCTCTGATCGACCGGGCGATAGAGGAAGGCACCGACATGATCCTCGAGGGCGCACACCTGGTGCCGGGTTTCCTGGAGGGTGTCGACAGCAACCAGGCGGTGGTCGTCCCCCTGGTGGTCACCGTCGACGACGAAGACCTTCATCGCAGCCACCTCTACGTCCGGGGCCGCGAGTCGCGGCAGCGCCCGGGGGACCGTTACCTCAGCGCGTTCAAGAACATCCGCCGGATCCAGAAGTACATGGTGTCCTCGGCGCTGATGCGCGGGGTGCCCACCATCTCCAACTACGACCTCGACGAGACCCTGTCGAAGATCATCGACCACATCATCGAAAAGGCGCTTGGCGCTCTCGAGCGCGGCGCGCCGGTCGCTCCCGCGGAGCAGCAGCTCCTCGGCAGAGCGGTCGAGGTCATCGACAAACACAGACCGGAAGGGAGCCCCACACATGAAACTGTTCCTTGATACCGCCAACCTCGACGAGATCAGAGAGGCGGCTCGCTGGGGTGTCCTGCGAGGGATAACGACGAACCCCACGTTAGTGGGTAAGGAGGACGCCGACTTCCTGCCGCTCGTCAAGGAGATCTGCTCGATCGTCGACGGAGACGTTTCGATAGAGACGGCCTCGGACGACACCGCTCTGCTGATCCGGCAGGGTCACGAGATCGCTCAGATCGCGGACAACGCCGTCGTGAAGATAGCTCTCACGGCCAACGGCCTCGCCGCGACCCGGGCTCTCTCCGACGAGGGGATCAAGGTCAACCTCACCTTGTGCTTCAGCCCGACTCAGGCCATACTCGCGGCGGAAGCGGGTGCCGACATGGTCTCCCCCTTCCTTGGTAGACTGGATGACGTCGCGACGGACGGTCTCCGTCTTCTCTCCGACATCTGCGAGATCTACGCCGTACAGGGATACGACACGCAGGTTCTCGCAGCCAGTCTTCGACACCCGGTGCACGTGGTCGAGTCGGCCCGGATGGGAGCGGATATCGCGACCATGCCGTTCAAGGTCTTCGAGCAACTGGTGAAGCACCCGCTGACCGACGCGGGATACCAGAGGTTCATCAGTGATTGGGAAGCGGCGAAGCCCCGTTTGGGCGAGCTTCTTCCCTCGATGCAGGAGGCATAGCAGTGGCAGGAGCACCCGAGCGTACGGTCCTCGAGGGCAAGGCGGTGACCGAGCTCAAGGAGATCGCCAAGTCGCTCGATCTGAAGGTCACGGGCTTGAAGAAGGCACAGATCATCGACGCCATCGCGCGCAACGGGCACGGGTCGGCGCGTAGGAGCGCGCCGGCTCCGCAACCGGTGACCGCGGACCCAGGCGACGCGCCCTCGTCGGGCGACGGCTCGTCGGGGTCCGGCGCGGCGACCTCCGGCGCGCGCGATGCCGGCCGCGATGGTGGGCCGTCGACGCCCACGGCGGACGTGGCTCCCCAGGCGTCACCGGGGCCGGGGGCGATACGAGACGAGGGTGCGGTGGACGAGCGCGACCGGCGTTCGGACGATGCCGCGCACCGGCGTCGTCCCCAGTCGCAGCCGCCGCACCAGAACCGCGCGCGCGTGCGCGAGAAGGCCGAGCCCCGCGAAGGACGTGGACGGCGCCGCCGACGCGGCCGCGGAGGCAGCGGCGGCGCGGGCGGTGGCCAGCCGGGCGTCCCGCACTACGTGCGCGACGATCGCTACGACGACGTCGAGGTCGAGGACGATCCCAATGCCGAGGTCAGGACCGGCATCCTGGACCTGTTGCCCGAGGGCTATGGGTTCATGCGGACCAGCGGGTACCTGCCGGGCGACCGCGACGTCTACGTCTCGGTGTCTCAGGTCCGCCGCTTCCATCTCCGCAAGGGCGACGAGGTCGTCGGGTCGGTGCGTTCGCCCAAGGAGTCCGAGAAGTACCAGGCCCTGCTCAAGATCCGCGAGGTCAACGGCCAGGACCTCGAAGCGGTGCAGCGCCGCCCCCGCTTCGCCGACCTCACGCCGCTCTATCCACAGGACCGCTTGACCCTCGAGGTGCCCGATGCAACCCGCCAGATCACCGCACGGATCATCGATCTGATCGCGCCGATCGGGAAGGGGCAGCGCGGCATGATCGTCAGCCCGCCGAAGGCGGGCAAGACGACGGTCATGAAGGAGATCGCCAACGCCGTGCGGCGGAACAACCCGGAGACCCATCTGATCGTGCTGCTGGTCGACGAGCGGCCCGAAGAGGTGACCGACATGCAGCGCTCTGTCGACGGGGAGGTCATCTTCTCCACCTTCGACCGGCCCTCCGACGACCACATCCAGGTGACCGAGCTGACCCTGGAACGGGCCAAGCGCCTGGTCGAGATGGGCAAGGACGTGATGATCCTCCTGGACGGCATCACCCGCCTGTCGCGGGCCTACAATTTGGCGACGCCGGCGTCCGGCCGCATCCTGTCCGGAGGCGTCGACTCCACCGCCCTCTACCCCCCCAAGAAGTTCTTCGGAGCCGCGCGCAACATCGAGTTCGGCGGGTCGCTGACGATCATCGCCACGGCCCTGGTGGAGACCGGCTCGCGGATGGACGAGGTCATCTTCGAAGAGTTCAAGGGCACGGGGAACTGGGAGCTGAAGCTCGATAGGAAGATGGCCGACAAGCGCATCTTCCCGGCGATCGACATCGCGGCTTCGGGAACAAGGAAGGAGGAGCTGCTGTTGACGCCGGAGGAGCTGCAGCTCTCGTGGCGTTTGCGCCGGGTGCTGCACGCACTCGAAGGCGGGGGTGCCCTCGAGCTGCTCATCGACAAGATGAAGGCGACGCAGGGCAACGCGCAGTTCCTCCGCGAGATCGCGAAGGTGCCGGTCAAGGGCGACTGACGAGCGTGTTGTTCGGTCTGGGGCTCGCCGAGTGGCTGACCATCATCGGGGTGGTCGGGGGCTTGATCCTCACCTTCCGGGTGATGGCACGGGCGTCGGTCGCCTACGAGGAGAAGGCGCGCCGGCGACGTGAGCAGCAGACCGAGGACCGAACAGAACAGGCGACGAGAGAGGACCAAAGATGAAGCAGGGGATCCACCCGGGGTACGTCGAGACGAAGGTGACGTGTTCCTGCGGTAACAGCTTCATGACCCGTTCGGTCAAGGCGGAGCTCCACGTCGAGCTCTGCAACCAGTGCCACCCGTTCTACACGGGCAAGCAGAAGCTGGTCGACACCGGGGGCAGGGTCGAGCGTTTCCAGAGGAAGTACGGCAAGCAGCCCGCCCCCGCGGCCACCGACACCCCACCGCCCGCCGAGTAGCGGGGCGCCCCGATGTCCCAGGTCAAGAGGCCGTCGATCGGCGGTCAGGCCGTCCTCGAGGGCGTGATGATGCGCGGCCCTGCGTCGTGGTCCGTCGCGTGCCGCAAGCCCGACGACTCGATAGCCGTGGACCGGTTCGCCCTGCCGACGCTGGCCGAACGCCATCCGTGGCTCAAGTGGCCCCTGGCGCGCGGCGTCATGGTCCTCGGCGAGTCCCTTTCGATCGGGATGAAGGCTCTGATGATCTCCGCGAACCACGCGCTGGAGGAAGAAGAGGAGCAGCTGTCCGACAAGCAGCTCGGCTGGACGCTGACGATAGCGATGGTGGCGTTCTCCGCGTTCTTCATCGCCCTTCCGGTGGTCGGCACGCGCTTGTTCATCAGTGATATCTCGGAGAACGAGCTTGTTTCCAACCTCCTGGAGGGATCCTTCAGGCTGCTGCTGTTCGTCGGCTACCTGTTCGTCATAGGCCAGTTCAAGGACGTGCGCCGCGTGTTCCAGTACCACGGCGCGGAGCACAAGACGATCTACGCATACGAGAACGGCGACGACCTGGTCCCCGCAGACATCGATCGGAAGTACTCGACCCTGCACGTGCGTTGCGGGACCAACTTCCTGTTCATCGTGCTCTTCCTAACGATCATCGCCCACTTCGTGATCGACCTGATCGGGCCGGCCGCCCTGGCGCCCCGCATCGCGATCCGCATCGCGGCGATCCCCGTGCTCGCTGGAATCTCGTACGAGGCGATCAAGCTCGCGTCCCGCAACGAGGACTCGCTCTTCTTCCGCATCTCGATGCTGCCGGGGCTGGCGCTTCAGAAGATCACCACCAAGCCGCCCACGCTTGACCAGATCGAGGTCGCCATCGCGGCGATGCAGGCGGTGGCGGCAGACGTCGAGCACCCCCCGGCGGATGCTCCCGAGCCTCCCGGCGCGCCGGTCTCCTAGCACACCGGTCTTCCGTGTCGCCGCCGGAGCTGCCCGAGGCTCGTCTCAAGGAGATGGAGGCGCGGTTCGAGCAGGTGGAGCTCCAGCTGGCCGATCCCTCTCTCCCGGCGCGCCCGGACGAGATGAAGAGCCTCGCGAAGGAGCACTCGGACCTGAGACCGGTGGTCGAGGACTGGCGCGCCTACCGGAGCGCCGCGGACGACCTCTCCGAGGCGCGGGCGATGCTCGCCGGGTCGAGCGCAGATGACGGCGCGTACCTGCGGGAAGAGATAGCGACCCAGGAAGCAGAGCTGCTGCGGCGCGCACACCGGATCACCGACGCGCTCGTACCGAAAGACCCACTCGACGAGCGCGATGTGATCATGGAGATACGGCCGAACGCGGGTGGCGAGGAAGCCGGGCTGTTCGCGGCCGAGCTCTTCCGCATGTACCAGCGGTTCGCCGAGACCAAGCGGTGGAAGACGGAATTGCTGTCGCACAGCGACAGCGGGACCGGCGGGCTCAAGGAAGCGATCGTCTCGGTGAAGGGCAAGGGAGCGTATTCGCATCTGAAGCACGAGGCCGGGGTCCACCGCGTCCAGCGCGTCCCCGCGACCGAATCGAGCGGCCGCATCCACACGTCCACCGCGAGCGTGCTGGTCCTGCCCGAAGCCGAGGAGGTAGACGTCGAGATAGATCCCAAGGACCTGCGCATCGACGTCTATCGCTCCAGCGGACCCGGCGGGCAATCGGTCAACACGACCGACTCGGCGGTCCGCATCAAGCATCTGCCGACCGGGGTCGAGGTCGCCTGCCAGGACGAGAAGTCCCAACTCCAGAACCGGGAGAAGGCGCTCCGCATCCTGCGCTCGCGCCTGCTCCAGATCAAGCAGGAGGAGCAGCAGCAGCAGGAGGCGGAGGAGCGCCGGTCCCAGGTGCGCACCGGCGACAGGTCCGAGAAGATCCGCACCTACAACTTCCAGCAGAACCGGATCACCGACCACCGCATCGGCTACACGACGCACCGGCTCGCCGAGGTGCTGGAGGGCGATCTCGAAGACCTGATCTCGTCCCTGGCGCGTCACGGTCGCGAGCTGGAGCTGGGGGGGTAGCCCTGTCCCGCGCGCCGTCGTTGCTCGAGACGGTCGAAGGAAGGTTGCGCGCCGCAGGGATCGAGAGCGCACCCGCCGAGGCTCGCTGGATCGTCGAGGTGGCCATGGGGACCTCATCGTCGCGGTGGACCGACAAGGACACACCGAGCGACGAGCACCGGGCGACGGCTCTCGCCTTGGCCGACCGGCGCGCCGCGGGTGAGCCGTTGCAGTACGTCACCGGCAAGGCGGGGTTCCGCCACCTCGAGCTGGCGGTCGGGCCGGGGGTGCTCGTGCCCCGGCCCGAGACCGAGCTGGTCGCCGAGGCGGCGATGGCGCGGCTGCCGCACGCCGGCGTGCTGGTCGATGTCGGGACCGGGTGCGGCGCGATCGCCCTGGCAGTGGCCTCCGAGCGTCTCGACGCCCGGGTCCTGGCCACGGAAAGCTCGGTCGAAGCGATGACGTGGGCGCGCCGTAACCGTGCCGCGCTCGGCGCGCGCGTCGAGCTCATCGCGTGCGACCTCGTGTCCGGCCTCCCGCCGGAGATCGCCGGCGAGGTGGACGTCGTGGTCGCGAACCTGCCCTACGTCGCGCCGGAAGAGGCGGCGACGTTGCCGCGGGACGTGATCGGTCACGAGCCGAGGGAAGCCCTGTTCTCGCCGGGCGGTGGCCTCGCCGCGATCGAGCGGCTGGCGCGCTCCGTGCTCGACGTGCTGCGTGCCGGAGGATGGCTCGTCCTCGAGATCGGCGCGAGCCAGGGGACGGCCGCGCGCGCCTTGCTGGAGGGCCTCGGCTACCTCGAGGTGGCGATCGACCGCGACCTCGCGGGGCGCGATCGGATCGCACAGGCGCGCCGGTGAACGACATCGCGCGCGCGGCCACGGCCCTGCGGCGCGGCGAGCTTGTGATCGTGCCTACCGACACCGTGTACGGCCTCGCCGCGCTGCCAGCGCACGCCGCGGCGCTGCAACGGGTGTTCGCGGTCAAGGGCCGGCCCGCGCACCGCGCCCTACCCGTCTTGGGCGCCGGGGAAGACCAGCTCGAGGAGGTCGTGAGGTTCAACGCGGCCGCCCGCGCCCTAGGTCGCCGGTTCTGGCCGGGACCACTCACGATGGTCCTGCCGACGCGGGCCGGTTTCGATGCCCCCCTCGGCGGTCCGCGCGACACGACCGCGGTGCGTGTCCCGCGCTCCGAGATCACGCTCGAGCTCCTGCGTGCGGTTGGTCCCCTCGCGGTGACCAGCGCGAACCGCAGCGGAGAACCGGCGGCCACCACGGCCGACGATGCGCGGCGCGCGCTTGGAGCCGACGTGGAGCACGTGCTCGATGCCGGACCGGCAGATGGGGTCGAGTCCACGATCGTGGCGCTGACCGGCGCGCCGGAGATCCTGCGCGCCGGAGCCCTATCCGCGGACGAGGTCCTTCAGACGCTGAGCTCGTAGATCTCGCCGTACTTGCGACGCAAGTGGTCCAGGAACGGGCGAGCGGTCAACGGTCCACCGATCACGTCGCGCGCGATGTCGACGGGTGAGCGTAGATAGGCATGCTGGTGGATGTTCTCCCGTAGCCAGCCCAACAGCCGCGCCGTCTCCCCCGCGCGCAGCTCTTCGGTCAGATCGCCGAGCTGTTCGACGGCTCTCTCGTAGAACGCCGCCGCGTACAGCGTGCCGATCGTGTACGTCGGGAAGTACCCGAGCGCTCCTGTGGGCCAGTGCATGTCCTGGAGGACCCCGTCACTCACGTCCGGCGGCCTGATCCCGACGTGCTTCTCCATGCCCGCGTCCCAGGCGTCGGGGAGGTCGGCGACGTCCAGCTCGTCGCGGAACAGCGCCAGCTCGAGCTCGAACCGCAGGGCCACGTGGAGGTTATAGGTGACCTCGTCTGCGGTGATGCGGATCAGCGTCCGGCGGGGATGGTTCACGCCCCGGTAGAACTCCTCCGGCACCACCGACCCGAGTTGCTGAGGGAACCTCTCCTTCAGGTGCGGCAGGATGAAATCGCAGAACGGGCGGCTCCTGCCGACGTGGTTCTCCCACAGGCGCGATTGGGACTCGTGCAGACCGAGTGAGGCGACATGTCCCGCGGGGAGGTCGAGCAGCCGCTCGGGGATGCCTTGCTCGTAGAGCGCGTGCCCGGTCTCGTGCAACGCGGCATAGATGGACCCACATATGGCGTTCGGCGTGAGCTTCGTCGTCTGGCGGACGTCGCCGGCGCCAACGGTCATCGTGAACGGATGCGGTGACAGGTCGAGCCGGCCCCCCGACTTGTCGAACCCGACATGCTCGACGAGCCACTGGCAGAAGGCTTCCTGCTGGTCCGGGTCGTAGGTCTCCGAGAGGAACTCCGGCGGCTCGCCGACCGCGGCCAGGATCTTCTCGGTCAGGGGGACCAGACCGTGCACGAGCTCGGCGAAGAGCGATTCCACGTTGGCGGCGGTCACGTCGGGCGCGTACATGTCCAGGAGCGCGTCGTAGCGCTCCCCGGCCCATCCGATCGCGTCGGCTTCCTGCTTCTTGAGCTCGACCATGCGTTCGAGATGGGGCTGCAGGATCGAGAAGTCCGCGGCGGGACGGGCCTCGAGCCACGCCGCGTAGGCGAGGCCGCGCAGCTCGCCGAGCTCGCGCACCAGGGCAGCGGGCACCTTCGTGGCGATCGAGTAGTTCCGGCGCAGTACGCGTACGCTCGCGGACTCATCGGGACCGAGGGCGGTCGCCGCCTCGAGCCGGTCGAGCAGGCGTCCGATCTCCGGGTCCGTGAGCCGCTGGTGGTAGAGGCTCTCGAGCGTCCCGATCGCCCGGGACCGGGCCGCGGACCCCTTCGCGGGCATGGAGACTGCCTGGTCGTACTCCATGAGACCGATCGCATGGCCGAGGTCGGTGAGCTCCTTGAGCCGCGGCAACAGCGCGTCCCATGCGTCGTCCATCGATCCTCCCCGATCGTCGGTAGGGCACCCTAACAACGACAGCAACGCCGGCCCTCCCCGGCCCGCCGTGGCACAGTCGCCGGATGGAGCTGCTGGTCGTGTGCACGGGCAACATCTGTCGCTCGCCGACGGCCGAGGGGTTGATCCGCCGGGGCGTCGCGGCGCGGGGCTGCCGCGGGGTCGAGGTCGGCTCGGCGGGGACGTGGGCGAGCGCCGGCGAGAGAGCGACCGCGGCCGCCCGCGCGGTCGCCGCCGCCCGCGGCGTCGACATCTCCGCTCACCGCGCGCGCCCCCTGGAGCCGGGTCTGCTGGTCGCCGCCGACCTCGTCCTCGCGATGACCAGCGTCCACCGGCGCGAGATCCTCGCGCTCGCGCCCGATGTCGACGCCAAGCTGGTCCTGATGAAAGAGCTGGCAGAGCTGGGCGCGCCGGGGGGACACCCCGCGGAGGAGGGGCAGAGCGCGTTGGAGGGTCTCGAGAAGGTGCTCAGGGCGCACCGGCCGCGCTGGCGGCGAGCCCTCGACCTGGACGATCCGATGGGGATGCCCTACCAGGTGTACGAGCGCTGCTTCGACGAGATCGAGCGTGCGGTCGACGCGCTGCTGGACCTGATCTGCCCACGTGGTTCCGGGCCGGCGAGGACCCGGTCGATAGGATGCGATCCGTGAGGATCGCCGTCGGCTCGGACCATGCCGGGTTCGCTCTCAAGCGCGCGATCGCCGAGCATCTCGCCGAACGGGGGCACGCGGTGGTGGATCTGGGGACCGACTCCGAGGATCCGGTCGACTATCCGTCCTTCTGCGCCGCGGTGGGGCGCGCCGTGGTGCGGGGAGAGGCCGACCGGGGCATCGTGATGGGAGGGAGCGGACAAGGCGAGGCGATCGCGGCCAACAAGGTTCACGGCGTGCGGGCGGCGCTCTGTCTGGACGAGCACACGGCCCGGCTGGCGCGCGAGCACAACGACGCCAACGTGCTGTCCCTCGGCGGCCGGATAGTGGCGGAGACATTCGCACGGTCGATCGTCGACGTCTTCCTCGCCACGTCGTGGGAGGGGGGTCGCCACGCGGGGCGGGTAGAGCAGATCCATGCCATAGAGGAAGAAGAGTGTGGAGGGATGGAGGCGGAGGATGAGTAACCCCGGCTGGGCCGACTGGGCGGCGGTCGAGAAGGTCGACCCGGAAGCAGCGGAGGCGATCCTGGCCGAGGTGCGCCGGGAGAACTCGAAGATCGAGCTGATCGCGTCCGAGAACTTCTCTTCTCCTGCCGTCCTGGCAGCGCTCGGCACGCCGCTCACGAACAAGTACGCCGAGGGCTACCCCGGCAAGCGTTACTACGGCGGGTGCGAGCACGTCGACGTGGTCGAGAACCTGGCGATCGAACGAGCCAGGACGCTGTTCGGGGCGGAGCACGTCAACGTGCAGCCGCACGCAGGGGCGTCGGCGAACCTGGCCGCCTACTTCGCCTTCCTCGAGCCGGGCGACACTTTCATGGGCATGGAGCTCGCCCATGGAGGCCATCTGACACACGGCTCACACGTCAACTTCACCGGGAAGATGTTCAAGATCGTCTCCTACGGAGTGGGCGAGGAGGACGAGCTCATCGACTACGACCAGATCCGCGACATCGCCCTGCGCGAGCGTCCCAAGATGATCGTCGCGGGGGCGACGGCGTACTCGCGCCTCTGGGACTTCCCCGCCTTCCGAGCGATCGCCGACGAAGCCGGGGCGCTCTTCCTGGTCGACGCCGCTCACTTCATCGGTCTCGTGGCCGGTGGTGCCCACCCCAACCCGGTGGAGCACGCCGACATCGTCACGTGCACGACCCACAAGACGCTGCGCGGGCCGCGCGGGGCGATGATCATGTGCAAGGAGGAGCATGCCAAGGCGATCGACAAGAGCGTGTTCCCCGGGTGGCAGGGCGGGCCTTTGATGCACTCGATAGCGGCGAAGGCCGTTGCCCTGGCCGAAGCGTCGAGCGACGGTTTCCGCGCCTACGCGCACCAGGTCGTGGACAACGCGCGGGCGATGGCCGCGACGCTCACCGAGGAGGGGCTGCGCATCGTGTCTGGCGGCACCGACAACCACCTGATGCTCGTCGACCTCCGGCCGGTTGGGCTCACCGGGAAGGAGGCGGAGGCCAGGCTCGACGACGTCGGGATCACCGTGAACAAGAACGCGATCCCGTACGACCCCGAGAAGCCCTTCATCGCCTCGGGGATCCGACTCGGCACGCCCGCGATCACGACCTGCGGCATGAAGGAGGAGCAGGCCGCGGAGGTCGCGCGCCTGATCGTCCGCTGCCTCAAGGACGACTCCGAGACCACGAAGGACGAGCTGCGGCGCGCGGTCCACGACCTCACCGACCGGTTCCGGCCCTATCCGGACGTGGCCTGACCTGCACGTGAGCGCCTACGCCCTGGTCGCACTCGTCGCCGCGGCCGTGACCTTCGTCGCCACGCCCGGGGTGCGCTGGTTCATGGTCAGGGTCGGTGCGATCGACCACCCCAGTGACCGCAAGGTCCATGCCCAGCCGACCCCGACCTTGGGGGGTCTGGCCATATTCGCCGGCATCCTGGCAGCAGGAGGCGTCGCCTACCTGATGCCGGAGTTCCGGGACAACTTCACGCGGTCCTCGGAGCTCGTCGGGATCGTGGCCGGAGCCGTCGTGATATTCGCGCTCGGGGCGGTGGACGACCTCAGGGATCTGCCGGCGCCCGTGAAGCTGGCCGGTCAGGTGTTCGCGTCGGGCATCGTGTTCCTGTCGGGCGTCAAGATGGAGGTCATCGTCTTGCCCGACCAGATCGTGTCGCTCAGCGACGACGTCTCGGTGCTGGTCACGGTCGTGTGGCTGGTCGCGATGGTCAACGCAGTGAACCTTGTGGACGGCCTGGACGGGCTTGCTGCAGGGATCGTCGCCATCGCCGCCACCTCGTTCTTCGTCTTCACCTTCAACCTGGCCGGCACGGGGGCGGTTGGCACGGCCTTCTCCGCGCCCCTCATCTCGGTCATCATCGCGGGCGCCTCACTGGCGTTCCTGCGGCACAACTTCTATCCGGCGCGCATCTTCATGGGGGACTCGGGCGCGATGCTTCTGGGGCTGGTCCTCGGAGGCGCGACCGTGGTCGGGATCGGCCGGGTCCCCTACGAGGTGTCGTCGGCGGCGCCCGGGGTGAGCCGGATCTTCCTCGCCTATTTCCCCCTGCTGATCCCCCTCAGCGTGGTAGCGCTGCCGTTCCTCGATGCCCTCCTCGCCGTCATCCGGCGCGCCCGCAGGGGGCGGAGCGTGTTCCACGCCGACAAGGAGCACATCCACCACCGCTTGATGGATCTGGGGCACGGCCATCGGGCCGCGGTCCTGGTGATGTACGTGTGGTCCGCCCTCGCCGCGGGGGCGGGGCTGGCGTTCACCTTCATGGACCCCGAGGACGTGATCTTCGCGTTGCCGATCGCGATCGCCGCGATCGTCCTCTACACCCTGTTCCCGGTCCTGACCAAGGCCCTGCAGGAGCGCCTCTAGTAGACCGCCGGCGCTCCTTGTGAAACTTTTCACAAGCGCCGTGGGTGGGTTAGGATGACCGCCTTCCACGACGTACGGGCTTGGGCCGGTCTCGCAGCGCGCGGGCGCGGTCCCCCGGGAAGAACGACCTCCAGAGATCGAAAGGACCTCGAGCGACGTGACCCATCCGCCGGCGCAGGCCCCCGGGACCGGATCGGAGATGGCCCGCGGCATGTCGCAGGCGTCCTACGGGTTGTCGGCTGCGTTCGGTTTCGTCGGGGTGGTCGTCGGCTTCTGGTTCGCGGGACGCCTGATCGACGACTGGTTGGGCATCGCGCCGTGGGCGCAGGTCGTCGGCGCCGTCGCCGGATGGGTCCTCGGGGTCTTCGTCGTCTACTACGCCGCGCAGAGGGCGCCGCGGTGATCGAGCTCCAGATGGTCCACCGCATGATGCGGCGGGCGGCGATCCTCGCCCCCATCGTGGCCGCGGCCCTCACCTGGTTCCGGGGCTCGCTCTGGGGCCTGTCCGCCGCGATCGGGATCGTGATGACCGTGCTCAACCTGTGGTTGGCGGCGCGGATCATCGGAGGGGTCGCGCAGAACAATCCCCAGCTGCTGCTGGTGGCCGCGCTTGGGGCCTTCACCCTGGGCCTGATGGTCCTCGTGGGGATCGCTCTCGGGCTCAGAGCCGCGGGCGTCGTCTACTTCCCGGTCACCGGGTTCACCCTGATCGGGTCCCATCTGGTCCTGGTGCTGTGGGAGGCTTCCGGCGCCTACGGCGAGGCTACGACGGGGCGCACCCCGGACCGCCCCATGACCCACGTGAGGAGCTGAGTCGATGGAGATCGACATCAACGAGCTGTTCTTCTGGGAACCCATCGCCCTGGCGGGCACCGCCCTGGAGATCAACCGTGTCGTCCTTCTCACGATGCTCGCGTCGGCTCTGTGCATCCTGTTCTTCTGGGCGGGGACCCGCCGCAGCGCCTTGGTCCCGCGCGGCATCCAGAACCTTGCCGAGACCGCGTACCTCTTCGTGCGCAACAACATCGCGATCGACACGATCGGCCCCGAAGGAGCGCGCTACGCCCCCTACCTCGCGGCTCTGTTCTTCTTCATCTTCTTCGGCAATCTCCTCGAGATCGTGCCGGGGATCAACTTCCCGGTGAACTCGCGGATGGCGATCCCCCTGCTCCTCGCCTTCCTCACGTGGATCATCTACAACTTCGTGGGCATCAAGAAGCAGGGCCTGGTCCAGTACTTCAAGGGCACCCTCTTCCCTCCGGGCGTTCCGGCCTTGATCCGCCCCCTGCTGGCTCTCATCGAGCTCTTCTCGGTGTTCGTGATCCGGCCCCTGACCCTGGCGATCCGACTGCTCGCCAACATGATGGCGGGACACGTGCTGTTGACGATCTTCTTTCTCTTCACCCACCAGTTCCTGGTCACCGATATCAAGCCTCTGACGCTGCCACTCGGCCTCCTCACCGCGGTCGTGGCGGCGGGCTTGATCGTGTTCGAGCTGCTCGTCATCTCGATCCAGGCGTACATCTTCACGATGCTCACGGCGTTCTACATCTCGGAAGCGATCCACGGCCACGGCGACACGGCCGAGACCGACCATCAC
>JBHENN010000056.1:0-4673 GCA_046262015.1 Actinomycetota bacterium
TATGACTGAAGTCGGGCGTGAGCCTTGCAGGTCAGGGGACCTTCACAGAACTTTCACAAGTTGCGCACGTCCTCGCGACTAAGCACTCCCTAAACTCGGTTCATGAGGCCAACCACGATCGCGATCGTCGAAGACGAAGACACGATCGCTTCCGCGCTTGCGCTTCGACTGGAGCGTGAGGGTTTTCGGGTTGAGCGTGCGGCGGACGGGCCAGCAGGCGTCGAACTATGCCTGCGGGTCGACCCCGATCTTGTGGTGCTCGACCTGATGCTTCCAGGCTTCGATGGGCTCGAGGTGTGCCGCCGGATCCAAGAACATAAGCCTGTCCCCGTCATCATGCTTACGGCGCGCGACTCAGAGACCGATGTGTTGGTAGGTCTCGGCGTCGGGGCCGACGACTACATCACCAAGCCGTTCAGTGCACGTGAGCTTGTGGCGCGTATCCACGCGCTACTGCGACGCATACAACGCTCCGCCCCAGACACCGCTCCGCGGCACATCACCTGGCGCGACGTCGTGATCGACGCTCACTCGCGGCGCGTGACGCGGGACACCGAGGACCTGCACCTAACGGCCACGGAGTTCGACCTCCTCACGTTCCTGGCGCGGGAGCCGGACAAGGTGTTCACGCGTGAGGATCTCCTGAATGAGGTGTGGGGCTACGGCGACAGCCTTAGCACGCGCACGATCGATACCCACGTTCGCTCGTTACGCCGCAAGCTCGGCGGGGACGTTATCCGGACCGTGCACGGCGTTGGATACGCGATCGGAGACCCGACGTGAGGCCCCTCGATCCCCTCTCTTCGATAAAGCTGAAGCTCGGCGCGGTCATCGTCGTTACCGTCGCAGTAACTACGGCAGCCGTGGTCGTGGGTCTGCAGCTCGACCTCGGTTGGGCGTTGAGCGCCCTCATCGCCACCGTTATCGGACTTGCCGCCATCCAGCTCCTCGCGCGCGGGATGACGTCACCGCTGCGCGAGATGGCCGCCGCAGCAGCAGCTATGTCGGGGGGCGACTACTCACGGCGTGTGCACACAGCGTCGCGCGACGAGGTCGGCAGACTTGCCGAAGCTTTCAATGGGATGGCGGGTGAGCTCGCAGAGGTCGACCGCTTTCGCCGCGAGCTGATCGCGAACGTTTCGCATGAGCTGCGCACACCGCTCTCGGCGCTCCAGGCTGTTCTCGAGAACGTCGCCGATGGACTGCAGGAGCCGGACGCCCAGACGATCGCCGTGATGGAAGGCCAGCTGGAACGCCTGCGGCGACTCGTAGACCAACTGCTCGACCTTTCTCGTCTCGAAGCCAGAGCGGTCGCCCTAGAGCGCTCTAGCTTCCCTGTCTCCCATGTGCTGAACGATGCGGTTGCCGATGCACGCCATCAGGCTCCTGACTCGCTCGCATTCGCGGTCGCCGTCGAACCGGAAGACCTCGCCGTCGATGCGGACCGCGACCGCATCCACCAGGTGGTTCTGAACCTCATAACGAACGCGGTCCGCCACGCACCGCCGGGCTCCACGATCGAGCTAACGGCCTCGAGGCGCGGGGGCGAGATCGCTGTGGAGGTAGTCGATCGGGGTGAGGGTATCTCTGTTGAAGACGCCACCCGGGTCTTCGAGCGGTTCTACCGGAGCGACGCCGCCCGGAGCGCGAGCGACGGCGGGAGTGGCCTCGGCCTCGCGATCGCCCGCTGGATCGTCGACCTGCACGGCGGCACGATCGTGATCTCGTCTGCAGATCCCGGATGTCGCGTCACGTTCTCGCTCCCTGGAGGTGTCCGGTGACTGCCGCACCAGAAGACGTCCGCCTCGAGACTTCAATCGGGACGGCGCTCGTTGCCGGTCTGGCGGCATGGAGCATCCCCGGACACATCCCGGGACTGAACTTCGTGCTCACGGGTGTGGCGGCCGCTGCTGTGGTGCTCGTGGCGCGCCGGGGACGGGTGTGGTGGCCGGCCGCCGCAATGAGCCTGCTTCTAGTCGGATTCCCCGTCGTGCGTGCCGCCGAATGGCTACTTGTTCCGAATTTCATGATGGCGGTCGCCCTCGGAGCATTTGCCGTTGTCGACGCACGTACATGGCGGACGCTGACACGGATCCCCTTTGAGGGAATCGCGGCGGGGCTGCGCGGTCCCGCCGTACTCATCCGTCCGCTCCGGTCGAGTCTGGGTTCGTTGGCCCCGGAAGCGGTGTGGCCCGCTCTCCGCGGAACCGTCGCTGCGGTGTTCCTTTTGGTGATCTTCGGCGGGCTCTTCCTCAGCGCGGATGCCGCTTTCGCTCGCCTCACCGCCGACGTGATCCTGCCGAGCTGGACCGTCGAATTGTTCCCGGCCCGAGTGATCATCTTCGCGGGAGGGTTCGTCACTGTCGCGGCACTCCTCGTACTCCCCCAGCGACTCGCTGGCGCTGGTGACGCTGATCCGTGGAGCCGGGATCGGCGGCCTTGGCAGCGCGTGGAGTGGATCGTCGCTCTGGGAGCGCTCAACCTGCTGTTCCTTGCGTTCGTGGTGGTGCAGCTCGCGGTCCTGTTCGGCGGAAGAACTCACGTCCTGACCACGGCAGGTGTCACCTACGCCCATTACGCGCGCCAGGGCTTCTTCCAACTGGTTGCCGTAGCAGCGCTCGTGCTGGGAGTTGTGGCGTACACGATGACGGGCGCGGACACGTCGGACCCTCGGGACCGGATTTGGCTTCGCGCTCTCCTAGGAACGCTGTGCGTGTTGACGCTGGTGGTATTGGCGTCGGCACTTCGCCGGCTCGAGCTCTACGAGGACGCATACGGGTTCACACGCCTACGCCTCCTGGTCCACGCCGCCATCCTGTGGATCGGAATAATCCTGGCGTTGTTGCTCATTGCCGGCGCGATCTGGAAGAGCAGGTGGCTTCCGAGCGCGCTGATCATCGTCACCGGTGGCGCGTTCGGGGTATTCAACCTCATCAACCCCGACGCAACGGTCGCGCGAGAGAACATCGAGCGCTTCGAGCGAACGGGACGCATCGACACGGCTTACCTCGCGACGCTCAGCGAGGACGCGGTGCCCGCACTAACGGCCCTCCCGGAAGAGAAGCGTGCATGCCTGGTTCCTGCGATCACGGGCAGGAACCCTCGTGACGGATCGCTGTTCGCCTTCAATCTCTCCCGTGTTGCTGCCGCTCATCTCGTGGCGCGCGAGGAACTCCAGGAGGGGGGTACGGGGTGCATGTATCGCCTCTGAAGATCGACTCGTTCACGGTGACGCTCACTGCTTCTCACCGACTCGCGTTCGTCGACGTGACCGATCGGCTCATCGAGGCGGTCGAGCGGAGCCGCATCGAGGAGGGCTCGGTCACGGCGCATTGCATGCACACGACCTGCGCGCTGCTCCTTAACGAATGGGAGGATGGCGCGCACAGCGACCTGCTCACGCGCCTCGACGAGCTCGTGCCAAGCGGCGCCTATTACGCGCACGACGACTTCCATCGTCGCACTCAAAACCTGCACCCGAACGAGCCGATCAACGGGCGCGCTCACGTGATTCAGATGCTCCTCGGCGGCACCTCCGTCACCATCCCGATCACGCGCGGCGCCCCGCTGTTGGGCAAGTGGCAACGGCTGATCTGTCTAGAACTGGATGCTCCGAAGCCTCGCACGATCGTCCTCCAGACATGGGGCTTGAGCACACAGGAGCATTCGCACGAACCGCTGAGGGTGGCGGTTCCGCTCGAGGATCTGCTGTGATGTCGCTGCCTGAGAGGCCCGGTATTCACGGGTTCGAAAACGGCAGCTATGACCCGCATAAGCGCAGGAGCTCGGTCGAGTGGTGGAGACGCGAGAGTTTCCGAATGAGATACGCACCTGGTCCTGTTTCACGCAACCGACCGGGCATCGGCAAAGCGATGACATCGCAGTCGATGTTAGGGCTCAAATCTTCAGGGGCGGCGAGGATCCCCTCAAGATCACCGGAAAGGGCAAGACGTGGGAAGGCTAGCAGAAACGTGTCGCCGAACTCGGTGACAGGAGAGGCTAGGCGGCTGGGTCGGCGGAGCGGCGCGCCAGGGCGACCGTGTTCCGCAGCAGCATCGCGATCGTCATGGGTCCGACGCCGCCCGGGACTGGCGTGATCGCCGACGCCACCTCGCGCACGGCCTCGAAGTCCACGTCCCCTACGAGCCCGTCGGCGGTGCGGTTGATCCCGACGTCGATCACGACCGCGCCGGGCGCCACCATCGGGGCCGTGATCGCGTGCGGACGCCCGATCGCCGCGACGAGGATCCCGGCGCGCCGCGTGTGGTCCGCCAGATCCTTGGTCCCCGTATGACAGACGGTCACGGTGGCGTTCGCGCGCTCTCCCTTCTGCATCAGGAGAGCCGCCAGGGGCTTGCCCACGATGTTCGACCGGCCGACGACCACGACCTCGGCGCCGCCGATCGCGACCCCGGACCGTACGAGGAGCTCCTGGATCCCGAACGGGGTGGCCGGCGCGACGACCGGGTCGCCTGCGAGGAGCCGTCCGAGGTTGTACGGGTGGAACCCGTCCGCGTCCTTGCGCGGTGACACCGCGTCGAGCACGAGCTGCTCGTCGATGTGCTCCGGAAGGGGCAGCTGCACGAGGATGCCGTGGACCTGCGGGTCCTCGTTCAGCCGCGCGAGGAGGTCGAGCAGCTCGGGCTGCGGAGTGCTCGCGTCGAGGTCATGGT
>JBHENN010000057.1:0-34202 GCA_046262015.1 Actinomycetota bacterium
GGCGGGGAAGGTGACCGCCGAGACCGCCAGGACCACCACCCACGCGGAGTCGGTCTCCAGCGCGAGGATCGTGGGTCCGCTAGCCACCCTCGTCCCTGCGCTGCTCGATCGCCTCCCGGAGCCGATCGATCACTCGGTCGTCCTCTTCCTCGACCCTGTCGACGAGATACGCAACCGCGGGCTCGGGGAAGTGGGTCACCAACCAGTCGAGGACGGCGTGGACGGTGGAGCGCGCATATTGCTCGCGGGAGACGCGCGCCGAGTAGTGATGGGCGGGTTGGTTCTCGATCCGCCTCAGCAAGCCTTTGTCGGTGAGCCGACCGAGCGTGGTCATCACCGTCGTGTAGGCGATCGAGCGACCCTGAGACAGAGCCCGGTGCACCTCCCGGACGGTGACGTCACCACGTTCCCAGACGGCCTCCATGATCTCTGCCTCGAGAGGGCCGAGGACGTCCGCCAGGCTGTGCCTGCGTCTAGGGGTCATGTGGGACTCGACGATACAGCCAGCCGGCGTCCGCCGCACCGCGCTCGATCCGCCGCTGTGGCTCTGGGGCTGTCAGCGCCCGGCAAGGGCAACCAGCCGCGGCATGATCTCCGGGCCGAGCAGATGGCCGAGCGAGCCCGTTCGCGCCGCCGTCTCCCCATAGGACATGACGCCGTCGGCGGGCACGCCGCCGCCGGAGATCAGCAGGGGCACGGGTCCGTCCGTATGCGCCTTGCGCGCACAGCTGGTCGAGTGGTCGGCGGTCACCGCGACGACTGTCGTCTCCAGGTCGAGCCGGCCGCGCAGCGCCCCGAAGAAGACCGCGTCGATACGTTCGATGCTCTCGATCTTCGTGTCGTGGTCACCGTCGTGGGCGGGCACGTCGGGTCCCTTGATGTGGACGTACAACCCGTCATAGGCCTCGATCGCCTCGAGAGCGAGCTCCGCCCAGCGTTCGTACTGCTCCGCGGGAGGGATGCCGCTCGGCGCCTCGACGATGCCCATGCCGGTGAGACGAGCGATGCCGAGCTCGACCGGCATCTCCACGAAGCAGCCCATGTCGAGACCGAACCTGTCTTTGAAGGGGACCAGGTCGGGCAGGTGATCGCCCCCATCGCGCGTCAGCACGAAGTTGCCCGGAAGCTGGCCTTGCGCCACGCGCCGGAGGTTCACCTCGGACGCATCCAGGACCTCATGGGATGCGCGCAACCATTCGTTGGTCAGGCGGGCGGCCGCCGCGGCCTCGGGCGAACGGTCCAGCGGCGTCACCTCGACGACATGGTGGTCGAAGACCTCCTTGGCGACACCCAGGCTGCCCTCTCGTCCGTACGCGGGATCCGAGTTGGCGACCTCCGCGGACAACGCTCCTCGATCCGATCGGAGCACGAGTACCCCGCGGTGACCGATCGTCGCCCGGAGGTCGAAGCTCCCGCCCGCTATCGCCACCCCCTCCTGGACCTCGGCTGCCAAGCGCTGCGCCTCAACGGACGACAGGTCACGTCCGACGCGACGATCGACGATCGCCCAGCGGTCTCCGTCTTCGACGACGGTCGCGAAGTTCACTCGATACGCGAGGTCGCCCCGGCGCACGGTGAGCCCCGCGCCTACTGCCTCCAGGGGACCGCGTCCCGTGTGGTGCTCGTGCGGGTCGTAACCCAACACGGCGAGCACTGCGATATCGGACTCCGGTGCGATCCCTTCGCCGACCGTGGTCACGTACCCGTTCTGGCCCTGGGCGGCGAGGCGGTCGAGATGCGGAGTGTGCGCAGCCTCGAGCGGGGTGCGCCCTCCGAGAGGGGCGAGGGGGTCGTCACCGAGTCCGTCGAGGATGACGTACAGGATCCGCTTGTCGCTCAGCGGGTACGCCCTTTCGGTGTCGCCTTGACGATGGCGGCGAACTCCGCGGCGTCGAGGGACGCCCCGCCGACCAGCCCACCATCGATGTCCGGCTGCTTCATCAACGCCCCGGCGTTGCCGGACTTGACGCTGCCGCCGTACAGGATCCGGATCGACGACGCCACGTCCTCGCCCACCCGCCCTCGGACGACGGTTCGGATGTGAGCGATCGTGGCCTGGGCGTCCTCGGGTGTGGCGGTCTTGCCGGTCCCGATGGCCCAGATGGGCTCGTACGCGACCACCAGGGAGCGGACCTCGTCGGGCGTGCAGCCGGCGGTAGCGGCGACGATCTGACGTTCGACCTTGGCCCGGGTCTCGCCGGCCTCGCGTTCGGCGTCCGTCTCTCCACAGCAGACGATCGGGGTCAGACCGGCGTCCAGTGCGGCACGGACCTTGGCGCGGACGCGTTCATCGGTCTCGCCGAACATCTCGCGACGCTCCGAGTGACCGAGGATCACGTAGGTCACGTTCAGGGACCTGAGCATCCCCGGTGAGATCTCGCCGGTGAACGCTCCCTCTTTCTCGTGGTGCATGTTCTGGGCCCCGATCGCGAACGCGAGGTGATCCGCGTCTACCAGCGTCTGCACGGTGCGTAGCGCGGTGAACGGGGGGCAGACCGCAACCTCGACCCGGGCGAAGTCGTGGTCGGCGAGCTCGTAGCCGAGTTGCTGCACCAGCACCATGGCCTCGAGGTGCGACTTGAACATCTTCCAGTTGCCCGCCATCAGCGGCGTTCTCACCGGCTCTTCCCTTTCCGCCTCAGCACCGCGACACCGGGCAGCTCTTTCCCTTCGAGGAGCTCCAGAGATGCGCCCCCACCCGTAGAGAGGTGGGACACCGCATCGGTCATCCCGAACGCAGCCAGAGCCGCGGCCGAGTCCCCCCCGCCCGCAACCGTGTACGCGCCCACCGCGGTGGCGCGCGCGATCGCCCGCGCCACCGCACGCGTGCCATCGGCGTACTCGGGGCGCTCGAAGATGCCCATCGGCCCGTTCCACAGGATGCTGCGCGCCGGCTCCAGGACGGCCCCGAAGTCCTCTGCCGTGTCGGGGCCGATATCGAGACCCATGCGGTCGCCGATCGCGTCCAACGGCACCGTCTCGGCACCCCCGGAGGCGTCCACCGATCTGGCGACCACGAGATCGCGCGGTAGGTGCACGTCGACGCCCTGGGCGCTCGCTCGATCGAGCACCTCACGGACCTCTCCTATCCGGTCGCGCTCCACCAGCGAGCGGCCCACCTCGTGCCCCTGAGCCACGAGTAGCGTGAACGCCATCGCGCCGCCGATGCAGAAAGCATCGACTCGCTCGAGCAGGGTGGCGATCACCCCCAGCTTGTCCGAGACCTTGGCGCCCCCCAGAACCGCGACGAATGGACGCTCGGCGTCGAAGAGCAGCCGCTCGAGCTTGTCGACCTCGTCGGCCAGTAGTTGCCCTGCGGCCGCGGGCAACCGCTCGGCGACCCCGACGATGCTGGCGTGGGCGCGGTGCGCGGCCCCGAACGCGTCGTTCACGTACGCGTCGGCCAGCGCCGCGAGCGCATCCGCGAAGGCGGGCTCGTTCGCCTCCTCGCCCGCCTCGAACCGAAGGTTCTCGAGCAGGACGACCGGCGCGTCGGAGGCGACCGCAGCGCGCGCCTCCTCGCCCACGACGTCGCCGGCGCGCACGACCTCCCTACCGAGAAGCTCGGCGAGCCTCTCCCCTACCGGCGCCACCCGCAGCTCGTCCACGACCGCGCCCTTGGGTCGGCCCAGGTGCGAGCACACGGTTACGCGTGCACCCCGCGCGAGTAGTGCCTCCAGCGTGGGCACGGCTGCCCTTATCCGCATGTCGTCGGCGACACGCCCGTCGTCGAGCGGGACGTTCAGATCGCACCGCACGAGCACGCGCCGACCCGCGACGTCCAGATCTTCGGTCGTGGGCAGAGCACCCCTGGTCTCGGCAGTCATCGCGCCGAGAGTGTAGAGGGCCGCGCTATGACGGAGCCTGGCCGCCCGTATCCCCTGCGACGCGGAGCGCTCCTCGCAAACGAGCCACCGCCGCATAGGCCTCGGGTCCGAGCTCGTGGAGCAGCTTGGTCGAACCCTCGATGTCGGTGAACAGCACGGTGACGGTGCCGCTCGGGAGATCGCTCCGCACGGCCTCATGATGACGGAGCGAGCGAGATTTCCGCGCGGAAGTCCGCGACAAACGCCCTCTCAGCATCGAAGATGAGCTTTTCCAGAGATCATCCGGCTACCAAGGGGGCAACTCCCGGTGCGCGACCCCGCGAGGCTCGTTCCCGTGCTAGTCGGCGCTATCGTCGTCCTGGGGGTCGCTCAGGTGTCGGCCCTAGTGCCTAGCCGGGAGGTCGCGCCGGCGCCCCGCGCGGACGGTTCGGCCGCCGCGGATGGGCCCTCGGCCCCAGCCCGGCGCACGGGCGCGCCGTCGCCCGCGCCACCGTCGAGTCCGACCTCCCCCCCGGCCCCTTCGCCGTCGCCGTCGCCGTCTCCGTCTCCGAGCCCACCGACACCCTCGCCCTCGCCGGTGCCGACCCCGGGCCCATCTGAGGACCCACCCGACGCGGCGACGGTCGCCGGAGGGCGCGCGGACGACGGGGCCGGACCGGCTCTGGCAGCCACCGGCGCGCCCCACGGGCACTGGACCGCTCTGGGGTTCCTTCTGATCGCGACCGGCGGCTGGCTCATCGCATGCGGAGGGCCGCTGCGCCTGCAGCTTCCTTCCTGCCGGTCGGACCAGATCGCCGGTCTGCTCGGTGAGTGGTTCCTCGAACCCCCGCGGCCTCGGCTCGGCCCCCGGGGCGAGGCGCTCAGGCGTCCCGTGCGCCGAACGGTCGGTGGTGGGACCCGCCGCCCGTGGCTATACGTGCGCTAGGACCACCACCCGCGAGAACGGGCGCGCCCGCTATGTCGGCCGGGTCCGCGCGCGCTACAGCTTGCTCGCCACGAGCTCGGTTAGGTCGACGAGGCGGTTCGAGTAACCCCACTCGTTGTCGTACCAGCCGAGAACCTTGACCATGTTGCCGTTGGCCATCGTGGACTGCCCGTCGATGATGCACGAGTAGGGGTCGCCGACGATGTCCGAGGACACGATCTCGTCATCCGTGTAGCGCAGGATCCCCTGCATGTCGGCGGACTGGGCCGCTTCCTGGTATGCCTCGTTCACCTCGTCGCGCGTAACCTCGGCGCCGATCACGGCGACTATGTCGGTGATCGAGCCGTCCGGTACCGGGACCCGCAGGGCGAGTCCGTCCAGCCGGCCCTTCAGCTCGGGCATCGTCAGTGACGCCGCCTTCGCCGCGCCCGTCGACGTCGGGATGATGTTGACCGCTGCCGCGCGAGCGCGACGCAGATTGTCGCGCGCCAGGTCGAGGGTGTTCTGGTCGTTGGTGTACGCGTGGCAGGTCGTCATGAACCCTTTGTCGATTCCCCACTTGTCCTGAAGCACCTTCGCCATCGGAACGACGCAGTTCGTCGTGCACGAGGCGTTGGAGATGATCTCGTGCTTCGAACCGTCGTAGTCGGCGTGGTTGACGCCCATCACGATGGTCACGTCCTCGTCCTTGGCCGGAGCCGAGATGATCACCTTCTTGGCCCCTCCGCTCACGTGCTTCGCCGCATCGGCGCGGGCTGTGAAGAAACCCGTGGACTCGATGACGATGTCGACGCCCAGGTCCCCCCACGGCAGGTCGCCCGGGTCGCGCTCCGACAGCAGCTTGATGTCGGCGCCGTCTATCGAGAAGCCACCGTCGGTGACCTTCACTTCCCGACCGAGACGTCCATGCACAGAGTCGTACTTGAGGAGATGAGCCATCGTCGGCGCATCTCCGAGGTCGTTCACCGCCGCGACCTCGAGGTCCGACCCCTTCGCGAGGAGGGCCCGGTAGAAGTTCCGTCCGATCCGTCCGAATCCGTTGATACCTATGCGAGTGGTCATGGGGATGCCTCCTCGAGATGCCCGTGGCTGAGGAGACCCATCCTAAGGGTGGGTCATGCGAGCTCTTTCAGGCAGGCAGCGAGCCGGGTGGGGTCGTGGCCGCCGTCCTCGCCCGCGATATCGACCTCGACAACGCTGGCTCCGAGACGCTCGAGGGCGGCGCGGTCTACAGGCACGCCGACGTCCGGGTGCGGCGGGCTCTGCACGACCATGACGTCGACGGACCCCTCGCCGGCGTGGGCGAGAAGAGCCTCGAGATGGGCAGCCGCGTCCAGACCTTCGGTCTCGCCCTTCTGCATGCGCGCGTTGCAGAGGAAGACCTTCTGGGCTCGCGCCCCCTGCACCGCATCTTTGATACCGGGCACCAGAAGGGTCGCGATCAGGCTGGTGAAGAGACTGCCGGGACCGAGCAGCAATTGGTCCGCTGCCGCGATCGCTTCGACCGCCGGTGGATGGGCCCGGGGTTCCGGCGGGTCGAGATAGACGGCATGGATCCGGGCTTCGGTGCTCGCCACGTTCGCCTGTCCCTCGATGACGCCACCATCCACCCGCGCGTTGAGCTCGACCAGGTCCGTGGTTGCCGGATACACCCTCCCGCGGGCACCGAGCAGACGGCCGGCGCGATCGACCGCGCCGGCGAAGTCGCCGGTCATCTCAGTGAGTGCGGCGATGAGGAGGTTGCCGGCCGGGTGCCCTGTCAGCGCACCACTCTCGAAGCGGTGCTGGTAGAGGCGCGCCAGCTCGGAGTCGTTCGACAAGGCGACGAGGCAGTTCCTTATGTCGCCGGGTGGGGGGATGCCCAACTCGCGTGTGAGGCGGCCCGAGGATCCACCGTCGTCGGCTACGGTCACCACCGCGGCTACGTCGGATGCGTACAGTCGGGCAGCGCGCAGCGTCGAGGCGAGGCCGTGGCCACCTCCGAGACCGACGACCCTCATGGGATCACCGGCGCCCTCTCCACATCTCGATGCACCGTCTTCACTTCGAAGCCGGCACCTGCGATCGACCGGGCCACGTCCTCGGCGAGCACCACCGATCGGTGGCGTCCGCCCGTGCAACCCACTGCCAGGGTGACGTAGTGACGCCCTTCGGTGCGGTATCCGGGAAGGAGAACCCCGAGGAGATCGCGCGTGCGCTCGAGGAACTCCTTGGCCCCCGGCTGGATCATGACGTAGTCGCGCACGGGCGGGTCCAGACCCGTCAGCTCTCGGAGCCCTTCGACCCAGTGGGGATTCGGAAGGAACCTGACGTCCAGCACCAGGTCGGCATCGAGGGGCAGGCCATGCTTGAACCCGAACGACATGACCGTGATCGTCATGTCTTCGGCAAAGGTCGCGCCCTCGAAGTAGCTGCGCATCTTCGCACGAAGCTGGTGCACGGAGAGGTCTGACGTGTCGATGATGAGGTCCGCCGCGTCGCGCAGCGGGTTCATGACCTGCCGCTCCTTCTGGATACCGACCGCAACCTGAGACTCGCGCGCCAGCGGGTGGCGTCGCCTGGTCGCATCGAAACGGCGAACGAGAGCGTCGTCCGACGCCTCCAGGAAGATGAGGCGGCAGCTCACCAGCAGGCGCAACTTGTCGATCTCACGAGCTGCCTCCTCGAAGAACTTGCCTCCCCGCACGTCGATCACCAGAGCGATCTTCTTCATCGGAACGCCCGGGGCCAGGGCGAGGGCCAACATCTTGTCGATCAGGGTCGGCGGGAGGTTGTCGATCACGAACCATCCGAGGTCCTCGAGCGCGTCTGCCGCCTCGGACCGCCCCGCCCCGGACAGCCCGGTGATGACGGCCACCTCTACCTCGCGTTCGATGTCGGCCGTCACGAAGCCCTTCCCCGCTCCGCGGGGGCCGCCCGGTGCAGCGCCTCATACACCGCAGCCGCGACCGCAGCGGGGATCCCGATCCCCTGAAGCTCCTCGACCGAGGCCTCTCTCACCCGCTTGACGGACCCGAAGGTCGCCAGCAGCTTCCGGCGGCGCGCCTCCCCCAGCCCCGGTATCCCATCGAGCGCGGACCGGGTCATCTGTTTTCCCCGGCGGAGTCTGTGGTAAGCGAGGGCGAACCTGTGTGCCTCGTCGCGGATCTGCTGCAGCAGGTAGAGCGCTTCGGACGCGCGGGGGATGCGCACGGGCTCCGCGGCTTCGGGCAGGAACACCTCCTCCATGCGCTTGGCGAGCGAGATCGTAGTGACGCCCTCGACACCGAGCGCAGCCATCACCTCGACCGCCCGGTTGAGCTGGCCCTTGCCGCCGTCGATCACCACGAGGTTCGGAGGGTAGGCGAAGCGACGAGGCGCCGGCGTCTCGGATCCAGCCGGAGGCATGGTTGCGCCGTCCTCGATCAGCCTGGTGAATCTCCTGCGGATCACCTCTCCCATCATCGCGACATCGTCGGGGCCTTCGGTCCATTTGATCCTGAACCTGCGATAGTCGGACCGCTTCGGCAACCCATCCTCGAACACCACCATCGAGCCCACCGCTTCGGTCGGGCCCGTGTTCGAGATGTCGTAACACTCGATCCGCAGCGGGGCGTCGGGCATCCCGATCTCATCTTGGAGCTCTCTCAGCTGACGCGCCCGGGCCGCGAAGTCGCTCGCCCTCTTCATGCGGTGCTGGGCGAATGCCTGCCCCGCGTTCTCGGTAACGGTCTGCAACAACGCACGCTTCTCCCCGCGCTGCGGGATCCGGATGCGGACCCGGCCCCCGCGCCGCTCCGCCAGCCACCGCTCGAGCAGCTCGCGATCGTCCGGGTCGAAAGGGACGAGCACCTCGCGCGGCACCTCCGAGTCGGCGTAGAGACGCTCGAGGAAGCGGGCCACCACCCCGGAAGGAGCGAGGTCCTCGACCTTGTCGACGATGAACCCCTTCCTGCCGGTCACCCGGCCCTGACGGACGAAGAACACCTGTATCGCCGCCTCGAGCTCATCTTCGCTGACCCCGACGACGTCCAGGTCCACCTTCTCCGAGGAGACCATCTGTTGTCGCTCGATGACCTTGCGTACGTTCTCGAGCTGGTCGCGCGCCTTGGCCGCGACCTCGTAGTCCTGGCGCGCCGAGGCTTCCCGCATCGAGCGCTCGAGGCGCGTCAAGACAGGCTTGCGGTTCCCCTCGAGGAAGTCACACAGGTCGAGTGCGATGCGGCGGTGCTCGTCGGGATCGACCGCGCCCACGCACGGCCCCGCGCAGCGTTCGATGTCGTACAGCAGACAGGGCCGGCCCCGCCGGCGGGCACGGTCGAAAACCCCCTGCGAGCAGGTTCGCATGGGGAAGGTCCGAAGAAGCAGGTCGAGCGTCTCCCGGATCGCATAAGCGTGAGCGAAAGGCCCGTAGTAGCGGATGCCCTTCTTCTTGGCGCCTCTTAGCACCCGCGCCCGCGGCACGTCTTCGTTCAGCGTGACCGCGAGGTAGGGATAGCTCTTGTCGTCGCGGTAGCGGACGTTGTACCGAGGCCGGTGCTCCTTGATCAGGTTCAGCTCCAGATGCAGCGCTTCGACCTCGTTGTCGGTGACGATCCATTCCACCTCGACCGCGGCCTCCACCATGGCGCGGGTGCGTGGGTGCAGGTCGCTCGCGAAGTAGTTGGACAGGCGACTCCGCAACGACTTCGCCTTGCCGGCGTAGATCACGCGTCCGCGCTCGTCCCGGAACAGGTACACCCCGGGGCGGGTCGGTATCGAGCCCGCCTGGGGACGCGCTATCGAGGTCTTCGAACGCATGACCCCATTGTCCCGCGCCCATCGTCCGGCCCGACCCACCGCGCGGAACTGGATCAGAGAGACCCTGCCCTTGCCCGATAACCATGGCGCCTCAGCGGCCACCGTCCCCAGATATGGAGCGTGGCGGCCTACGTCGGAAGGTCGGGACGGCGCTCCCGGGTCAGCTCCTCCGCCCGAGCCCGGCGCCAGCGGTCGACCGCGACGTGGTCACCGGACAGGAGCACGTCGGGCACGCGCCACCCGCGGAAGTCCGCCGGCCGCGTGTACTGCGGGTACTCGAGCAGGCCGTCGCGCCCGTGGGACTCGGACGCGAGCGACGCCGCGTTCCCCAGGACCCCGGGCACGAGGCGCGCCACCGCATCGATCACCACCAATGCGGGCAGCTCGCCTCCAGCCAGCACGTAGTCCCCGATCGACAGCTCCTCGTCGGCGAGATGCTCGGCGACACGCTCGTCGACCCCCTCGTAACGTCCGCAGACCAACACCAGGTGCGGCTTCTCGGCGAGCCGCTCGACCCCGCGCTGGTCCAGATTCCGCCCCCGGGGCGAGAGCAACACCACGTGGGCCTCGTCGCTCCCGAGAGACTCGACCGCGTCGAAGATCGGCTCGGGCCGCATCACCATCCCGGCGCCACCGCCGTAAGGCTCGTCGTCGACCGAGCGGTGCCGCCCGAGCCCGTGGGCGCGCAGGTCGTGGACCCGCACCTCCAGCATCCGGTCGGCTATCGCCTTGCCGAGCAGGCTCGTGCCGAGGAACGGCTGGAACAGGTCGGGGAAGAGGGTGACGACGTCGATGCGCACGGCCGCGTTAGTCGATCAGACCCTGTGGTGGATCGATGACCACCCGGCGCGCCGCGAGGTCCACCTCGACCACGATGTTCGCGACGAGCGGCACAAGCGTCTCGCCCGAGCTCGTACGCACCGCGATCAGGTCCTGAGCGGGGCGCGCGAGATGGTCGACGACCTCGCCCACCAAGGACCCGTCGCGGGTCCACACATCGCACCCGATCAGGTCGTGGACCCAGAGCTCGCCATCGCCCAACTCGCGCAGCTCGTCGTGGCCGACGTAGAGAGCACCTCGCAGCTCCTCTGCACCACCACGGTCGTCGACACCCACGAACTTGACCAGGAAGCGATCTCCGTGAACCCGCGCGTCCTCGACGATCAGGGTCCGACCATCGGCATGCGCCAGCCGCGCGCCCGGATCGAAGCGATGCGGATCGTCCGAGATGCGAACCACGTAGACCTCGCCCGAGAGACCGTGCGGCTTGCCGACCTCTCCTGCCAGCAGGCCCGCAGCCTCGATCAGTCCACCACCTCGACCAGGAACGTCTGACCGTCACGTTGGCCGGCCGCACGCGCCAGCGCGCGCAACGAACGGATGATCCTGCCGTTGCGGCCGATGACCTTGCCGGCGTCCTCCGGATGCACGGTCAGCTCGAGCACGGTCGCGCCGCGATCCCCCTCGATCTCCTCGATGTGGAACTCCTCGGGGTGGTCGACCAGCCACGGCCCTACGTATTCGAGCAGCGCGCGGCTCACCTCGACCTACTCGGTCGGCTCGGCGTCGGGAGCGGCGGCCTGCTGGTCGACCGCCTCGGGAACTTCGGCCGGAGCGGCATCGCCCTCGGGCTCGTCACCGCGCTCGGACACGGACGCAGCGGGTGTTGCCTTGATCGACGCCGCGGGGGTCGCCTTGCGTGTGGCCGCCGGGGACGCCTCCTGCAGGGTCGCGGCCGGCGCTTCTCCGGTGAATTCGGACCATGCTCCGCTGAGCTGCAGGAGCTTCCTGACGGGATCGGAGGGTTGCGCCCCCCGCCCCAGCCAGTAGACGGCCCGGGAGGTGTCGATCTCGATCACGGACGGCTCGTTGCGCGGCGCGTAGTGTCCGATCGACTCGATGATGCGGCCGTCGCGTGGGCTACGTGCATCCGCGACCACCACGCGATACGTGGGCTGCTTGCGCTTGCCGACGCGCATCAACCTGATCTTGACCATGCTTCTCCTTGGGATCTTTTTTCGTGGGACCTGTGCGAACGAGCGATCTTAGCAGCTAGAGGGCCTATTCCCGAGAGCGAGGGGGGCGAGGTCACGCCCCGAAGCCGGGCGGCAGCTTCATGCCGCCCGGGAGGCGCGGCATCTTGCCGCCCGGACCGCCTGCGGAGAACGACTTCATCATCTTGCGGACCTCCTGGAACTGCTTGACCAGGCGGTTGACGTCCGAGACGGTCATGCCGCACCCGCGCGCGATGCGCTTGCGGCGGCTCCCGTTGATCAGCGAGGGATCGTTGCGCTCGGCGCGCGTCATCGATCGGATGATCGCCTCGACACGCGGGAGCTGCTGGTCGACCTGGGCATCGCCGAGGGGCAGCTTCGACATACCAGGCAGCATGCCCATCACCTGCGACAGCGGACCCATCTTCTTGAGCGCCTGCATCTGACTGAGGAAGTCGTCGAACGTGAAGTCTGCCTTGCGGAGCTTCTCTTCCATCGCCCGCGCCTCGGACTCGTCGAAGGCATCCTCCGCCTTCTCGATCAGGGTCAGCACGTCGCCCATCCCGAGGATGCGCGACGCCATGCGGTCGGGATGGAAGGTCTCGAGGTCGCCGAGCTTCTCGCCGACGCCGGCGAACTTGATCGGCTTGCCGGTGACGAACGACATCGAGAGTGCGGCACCCCCGCGCGCGTCTCCGTCGAGCTTGGTCAGGACGATGCCGGTGACGTCGACCTCGGCGAGGAACGACTCTGCGACGTTGACCGCATCCTGGCCGGTCATCGCGTCGCAGACGAGCAGGATCTCGGTGGGAGACACGCTCTTGGCGACCCCGCGCAACTCGGCCATGAGCTCCTCGTCGACGTGCATACGGCCGGCTGTGTCCACCACCAGGTCCGTGAACGCCTCCGCACCCGCGTGGGCGCGTGCTCGTTCGGCTACGCCGGGCGCATCCGTCTCGCCTGGTTCCGCGTAGACCGGGACTGCGATCTGCTCCCCCAGGAGCTGGAGCTGCCGGATCGCCGCGGGACGTCGGAGGTCGCACGCGGCAAGCACGGGACGGCGGCCCTGCGACTTCAGCAACCGTGCCAGCTTCGCCGCAGCGGTCGTCTTCCCCGATCCCTGGAGGCCGGCCATCAGGATCACCCGCGGGGGGCGTGGGGAATGCTCGAGACCAACGGCCTCGTGCCCGAGCACGTCGATCAGTGCACCGTGCACGAGCTTCACGACCTGCTGCGCGGGCGTGAGGCTCTTGTGTATCTCCGCGCCGGCAGCCCGGGCCCGCACGTCGGCTACGAACGCCTTGACCACCTTGAGGGACACGTCGGCCTCGAGCAGCGCCAAGCGGATCTCGCGCAGGACCTCGTCGACCTGTTTCTCGTTGAGCCGGCCGCGCGAGCGCAGACGCGTGAAGATGTCGTCGAGCCGGCCGCTCAGGGAATCGAACATCGCCCTAGCGTAAGTGGAGGTACACGCCGAGAGCGATCAGCCCGATGCCGAGCACGCTTGCGCCCACCTGTAGGAGACCCTCCCGGTCACGCCTCCATAGGGTCAGCCGGTCGATCACGCTCCACGCCACGATCACGGAACCGGCCCCGGCGAAGATGCCGGCGGCCACCGGCGGCAACAGCAGCCGGTAGACCAGGTAACCGAAGCCGACGGCGCCGATGCGCAGGGGCATCCGGAGCCGCTCCGGCAGCGGGGGGCGTTGCTCCCGACCCGTGGTCATGCCGCGAGGTACCGAGCGAGACCCTCGGTCAGCTCGAGAGGCTGCAGGCCGAGCAGCATCTCCAGCTCGCTCGCGTCCACGAGGCCGTCCTGCGTGGCGAAGTCGACCGCGCCGGGGGATAGCGGGGGGGACGGAAGCAGCAGGAGAGGCGCCGTGGCGAGCTTCACCAGCGGCGCCGGCACGGGCACGATCACCCGGCGCTTGCCGAGCGTGCGACACACGGCCGCGACCACGTCTCTCATCGTCCACACCGCGCGGGAGCCGATCTCCAGCGTCTTGTTCCACGCCGCCTCCGTCTCGAGGATCCGGCGCACGGCGACCGCGATGTCGCCGACGTATACGGGCTGGACGCGCTGGGGGCGCCCGACCGGCGCCGGCATAGGCACGACCGGCGAGATGCGGGAGATCGCGACGAACTTGTTCAGCGCCTTGTCGCCCGGGCCATAGGCCCATGACGGCCGGAGGAGACAGTGGTCGATCCCGCTGCGACCGATCGCCTGCTCGGCGAGGCCCTTGGCGCGGTACCAGCTCCATGGGCTCGTCGGGCTGGCGCCGGCCCCGCTCACGTACAGGAACCGGCGGACGCCGGCGCCGCGCGCCTCGGCCAAGAGGTCCCTGGTGGCGCCGACCTCGTAGCGATGGAACGTGCGCCCCTTGCGGGGCTGCTCCATCGGGTAGTTCGGGAACGCGAGCGCGGTGACCACCGTGTCCGCTCCGTCCAGGGTGCCGCGCAGCGACTCGGGATCCAGGACATCGCCCCGGAGACCGCGCGCGTCGCCGAGACCCGGGATGGCCGTGACGCGTGCAGGATCCCGGGTGAGGACGTCCACGTCGTGGCCGGCGGCGAGAAGCTCCCCCACGATGTGCCTCCCGATGAACCCGGTACCGCCTGCGACGACGACCTTCACGCGCCCAGCTTCACGAGAGGAGAGCGTCCACGAAGCCCTTGGGATCGAAGGCTTCGAGGTCGCCGGCGCCTTCGCCCACGCCGATCAGCTTGATGGGGATCCCGAGCGTTTCTTCGATCGCGAGAGCGATCCCCCCTTTGGCGGTCCCGTCCAGCTTGGTCAAGACTATCCCCGTGACGCCGATCGCCTCGGCGAACTGTTTCGCCTGGACGAGTCCGTTCTGGCCGGCCGTGGCATCGATCACCAGGAGGGCCTCCTGGACCTTGCCTTCCTTCTCGATGACGCGCCGCACCTTGCCCAGCTCCTCCATCAGCGGGGTCTTCGTGTGTAGACGCCCCGCGGTGTCGACGATCAGGACGTCGAGCTCGCGGGCGCGCGCATGTTGGAAGGCGTCGTATGCGACGGCTCCCGGATCTGCCCCCGGTTGATGCTTGACGAGCTCTGCGCCCGCGCGGTCTGCCCAGATCCCGAGCTGCTCGTCGGCCGCCGCGCGGAACGTATCCGCCGCGGCGAGCGCCACCGTCCGTCCCCTCCCGGTCAGGTCCCGAGCTAGCTTCCCGATCGTCGTCGTCTTGCCCGTCCCGTTGACGCCCACGACGAGCCACACCGTCACGCCCTCGGGGGCGAACACCAGCGCTCGCTCGTGCTGGAGATCGAACCGGGAGACCAGCTCGTCCGCCAGGCGCGAGCGCATCTCGGCGGCATCGCTCGCCTCTCGGCCGGCGGTAGCGCGTAGGTCCGAGGTGATGGCCGCCGCAGCCTCGGCCCCGACATCCGCCTGGATCAACACGGCCTCGAGCTCATCCCACGCGCCGTCCCCGTCCCCGCCGAGAGCGTCCGCCAGCCGGTCGGCGAAGAAGCGCCTGCTCTTGGCGAGCCGGGCACGCAGGGAGGGACGCTCGGTGGGGAGAACCTCGACCGCCTCCAGGGCGGCGCGCTCAGCGGCGGCGGGGGGGGCCTTAGCGACGTCCTCATCGGGCGGCTCGACGACCTCCGGGACCTCGATCTCGACAGGGCCCGCGGCACGTTCCTCGGCCGCCTCGGGCTTGCCCTCCGGCGCCGTCTCCTCTGGTGCCGGCCGGCGCGCGACCAGCACCGCGCCGAGGACGATGCTTACGAGGAAGAGGAAGACCAGAAGCTCAGGAACCATCCCGTCGGGCATCGCAGAAGGCTAAACGGACGACGCTCAGGCGGTGACGCGCTCCATCCGCTTGGCGACGACGCGCGATACGCCGTCCCTCGCGATCGAAACCCCGTAGAGGACATCCGCGGCTTCCATCGTTCGCTTCTGGTGCGTGACGATCAGGACCTGCGCCCGTTCCTGTAGCTCCCGCACCAACAACAGGAACCGCTGCAGGTTGATGTCATCGAGAGCCGCCTCCACCTCGTCCAGGAGATAGAACGGAGAAGGGCGCGCCCGGAAGATGGAGAACAGGAACGCCAGGGCGACGAGAGCGCGCTCGCCCCCGGAGAGCAGCGACATCTTCTTCACGTTCTTCCCGGGAGGACGGGCCTCGATCTCGATCCCACTGCCCAAGAGGTCGTCGGGGTCGGTGAGGAAGAGGCGGCCCTGGCCCCCGGGGAAGAGCCGCGCGAAGACGCGCTCGAACTCACGAGCCACGTCCTGGTATGCCTCCGCGAACACCTCCACGATGGTGTCGTCCACCTCGCGGACCACCTTCATCAGATCGCGCCGCGAGGTCTTGAGATCCTCGATCTGAGCCTGCAGGAAGCTCTCGCGCTCGGCGAGCTCCGCGTACTCTTGTGCCGCGTTCGGGTTCACCGCGCCGAGCGAACGGATCTGCCGTTCGAGCCTGTGCACGCGCTCCTGAGCGGCGACCTCGTCGTCTGCAGCGAGCGGGTCGAGAGCCGCGATCTCGTCGAGCGACATCGCCCACTCGTCCATCGCTCGCTCCCCCACCGCCTCGATGCGGGTTCTGACCTCGGCGCGGCGCACCTCCGCCGCGTTGCGCGCGCGGGCTGCTTCCTCGAAGCTCCCCGCAAGCTCCCGCTCGCGCGTGCGTAATTCGGCGAACCGCTCTTCGGAGGCGACCGTCCGGGCGCGCATCTCGTCGGCGCGCAGCTCGGCGCGCCCGGTCCACAGCCGCCCCCTCTCGGCGGCGACCAACGCGATCCGGCCGATCTGGCGGGCGCGGCCCAGAGCGTGCTGCAGCTCCGCTCTTCGTTCTTTTAGGCCGGCCAGAGCCGATTCCGCGTCGGCGATGCCGGCCGTCGCCTCCTCGAGGCGGAGCTGCGCGGCGAGCACCCTCTCCTCCGCCGTGCGGGCGTCCATCTCGCGTCGCGTCGCCGCGTCCAGGGCTTCGGTCTCGGCCGCACGGGCGTGGGCCAGATCGCGCTCGGCGACCTGCAGCGCATCGCTCACGTCCTGAAGCGCCGCTCGCCTCGCAGGGAGCTGAGCTCGTTCTTCGATCGCGTCGCGCTCGGCGGACGCCAGAGCCTCGCGACCGCGCGCCAGCTCGTCGTCGAGTGCCACTAGCTCGATCTCGGCGGTCTCTCGCTGCCGGCGTGCTCCGGAGAGGCGCTCGGTCGCGCCCGAGAGAAGGGCGTCCACGCGCCTGACCTCCTCGTCATGGCGGGCGACCTCCTGCCACATCTTCTCGACCTCGGCTTCAGCTTCGATCACCGATCCGCGGGCCTGCTCGTCGTCGAGCTCCATCAGCGCTGCCCCTTGCCGGGCGTCGTCGAGGAGCGGATCTAAACGACCCAGCAACCCTGCGTGGTCCGCGAAGAGCGCCCGGACCTCTTCGAGGGCGTCGACCCGCGCGCGTGCGGCCGCCCGTTCGGCATTGCTGGACGCGGCTTGATCCTTGCAGCGTTCGGCTCGCTCCCGAAGGCCCTCGAGCTCGGCCTCGGCCGTGGATGCGGCTCCCACCGCGCGATCGAGCTCGGCCTCCAGCGACGCCACCTCGTCTTCGGCGAGGGCGACGGCGTGGGCCCGGGAGGCTATCTGGCGGTGTGCGGTCTCCCGACGCTCGGCCGTGGCGTGGACCCGCGCCTCGATAGAGCCGAGTCCGGCGCGCCCGGCAGCCTCGCTCCCCTCGGCCCGTACGAGGGCCTGAGCCGCGACGGTCTCGGCGCGCCGCGCACCCGCGACCACCTCCTCGGCGGCCACGCGTGTCGCGGCTCGGTCGTCGGCCGCGGAGCGGGCCTGCCGGGCATCAGCGCGCGCTGTCTGCGCTACGGCCCCGAGTGCGTCGGCTTCGTTCTCCCACCGCCTCTTGGTCTCCTCCAGCAGTCGGATCCGCTCCCGATAGCCCTCTTCGGTCTCCGCCGCCAGGCGCGCCTCGATACGACCGGCCCGCTCCTCGGCGAGGCGTCCGAGCGCGGCCAGCGAGTCGGCCGCGCGCGCCGTGCGATGCGCCAGGCGCTGGGCCTGCTCGGTCGTCTGCGCCAGCATCGCGCGCTCCTCGGTCGCACCCTCGAGCAATGCGCGGACGTGCGCCAGCTCTTCGGCGAGCAACTCGGCGCGCCGGGCGTCTCCCTCCGGGTCGGCCGCGCTGCCCTCCGAACGGAGTCGCCGGAGCTCGGTCGCGGTCAGTCGCTGTTTGAGGTCCCGATGCTCGGCGACGAGCCCCGAGTACGCCGAGGCCGCAGACGCTTGTCGCTTGAGGGGCCGCAGGGCGCGTTGGAGCTCGGCCACGACGTCGCCGAGCCGGGTGAGGTTGTCGTCGACGCGCTCTATCTTCCGAAGCGATCGGTCCTTGCGGCGCCGGTACTTGCCGATCTGGGCGGCCTCTTCGATGAACGTCCGGCGATCCTCGGGTCGCGCCTGTAGCACGGCGTCGAGCTGCCCTTGGCCGACGACCGCGTGGATGCTCCGGCCGATGCCGGTGTCGGAGAGCAGCTCCGCGACGTCGAGGAGGCGGCAGGGCGCCCCGTTGATCCGGTACTCGCTGGCTCCGGAGCGGTCTGCGTAGCGGCCGACCGTCACCTCCGCCAGGTCCAGAGGAAGGAGACGCGACGAGTTGTCCAGGGTGATCTCGACCTCGGCCGCCCCGAGGCGGGGGCGTCCCTCGGACCCGGCGAAGATCACATCTTCCATCGATGCCCCCCTCAGCGAGGATGGGGCTTGCGAGCCCAGGACCCACGTGAGCGCGTCTGCGATGTTCGACTTGCCCGAGCCGTTCGGGCCCACGATGACGTTGACCCCGGCCTCGAGTTCGAGGATCGTGGGCTGGGCGAACGACTTGAAGCCCGCGAGCCGCAGGCTCTTGACGTGCATCGGGTCAAGCTATCAGCGCGTGGTGCTCCTCCTGCGGCAATGAGCTCCGCGCAACCGACCGCCTATTTGATCTTGAAGGTCTTCTCGTTCTTGGGAGGTTCCCGGTCGACCTGGACGCTGGACACCGTCGCGCCCCGCGGGCCTGCTCGGCACAGGCCCACCACCCGATAGACCTCGTCGCGGGGGCCTTCGAGGACGGCCTCCACCCGGCCGTCGTTCAGGTTCTTCACCCAGCCGGTGACGCCCAGGGAGTTCGCCTTCTCAGCGATCTCGGGACGGAAGTCGATGCCGCCGAGGTCGCCGTTGACGAACACGTGCACGCGGGTCCTATCTTCCACTTCGCATCCTCCTCTTGATGCAGGGGGAGAGCTCGTTCACGACTGGCACTGCGGGCAGAAGTACGTGAACCCGCCGTTCACCGCGGCCTTGACCACGGTGTTCCGACAGCGACGGCATGCCTCGCCGTCCCGTTCGTAGACCTTCAGCTCCAGCTGGTAGGTGCCCGGCTGTCCCTGGAGGTCGCGGAAGCCTTGCTCGCCCAGGGTCGTGCCGCGCGCCTTGACCGCATCTTGAAGGGTCTCCATGAGCGCCCGGTAGAGCCGGCGGACGTCCTGCGAGCCCAGTTTATTGGAGGGTCGGTCGTGGCGGATCCCCGCAGTGAACAGGATCTCGTCGGTGTAGATCTCGCCGAGCCCGACGATGAAGCTGCCGTCCAGCAGGAGCTCGCGCACGGGCACCTCGTGCTCCTCCAGCAGCGCGGAGAAACGGGGCCACGCGATCGGGCTGTCGAGCGGGTCCATCTCGTACCCGCGCAGACCCGCGACGGCCTCGAGCTCGTCCCGCGGGACCACGAACACCTCACCCGCCCGGCGCGGATCGACCACGCGAAGCTGACCTCCGATCGTGAAGGCGATCACGATGTGGGTGTGAGATGCGACCTCGTCCGAGGAGCTCGTCTTCAGCAGGCTCGCGGAGTCCGCGAGGTCGAACACGAGCACCCGGTCGCTGTCGAGCTCGAGCAACAACCGGCGGCCCACGCGGTCGATCTTCTGGACCTTGGAACCGACCAGGAGATCCTGGAACTCCTTCCTGCGTCCATGCCGGCGGATGATCTTCATCGCGTTCGTCCCCGGCCTGATCTCGACGTCTTTGATCCTGCGACCCACGATCTCCTTCTCGAGGTCGCGGCGGATCACCTCGACCTCAGGAAGCGCGGGCACCGGCGCCTCCTCGTTCGGCTCCGGAGCCCTCGATCCGGCGCGGAGGACCGGGCGGGGTCGGAAGGCCCGCCTCGACGGCCAGTCCTTCCAACGCGGCGCGGGCCGCGCCTTGCTCGGCCTCCTTCTTGCTCGTTCCCGATCCGTGGCCGCAGAGCTCCCCATCGATGAAGACGCTGGCCTCGAAGCGCTTGCTGTGGTCTGGTCCCGACGCCGTCACCCGGTACGAAGGGAACCCCGCGCTCCGGGCGACGACCACCTCCTGCAATGCCGTCTTGGCGTCGAAGCGATGGATGTCCTCGAGCGAGCGCGCCAGTAGCTCCACAAAGATGGGGACGGTCGCATCCCGAACCACCTCCAGCCCGCGCTCCACGTACACCGCGCCGACGACGGCCTCGAAGGTGTCGGCCAGGAGCGAGTCCTTGTTCTTCCCGCCGGACGCCTCCTCGCCCTTGCCGACCCGGATGTGCTCGCCCAGCCCCACGGCGCGCCCCACCTCCGCCAGCGCGTGGGTGTTCACGACCGAAGCGCGGAGCCGGGCCATCTGACCTTCCGAGAGGTCGGGGTAGGTGAGATAGATCAGGTCGGTCACGACCGCGCCCAGGATCGCGTCGCCGAGG
Source organism: Actinomycetota bacterium (assembly GCA_046262015.1). Taxonomy (GTDB): domain Bacteria; phylum Actinomycetota; class CADDZG01; order CADDZG01; family WHSQ01; genus JBHENN01. The sequence continues at coordinate 20,241 of JBHENN010000057.1, forward strand.
AACTCCAGACGCTCGTTGTGAGGGGTCTCCTCCGATTGCTCGAACGCGAACGAGCGGTGGGTCAAAGCCACGTTGTAGAGCGCGCCGCCCTCCGCCGGGACCCCGAGCGCTTCGAGCCCTGAACGGACGGCTTGCTTAGTCAGTCTCGACAGCCTGTCGTCCTGCGTAGTAGCCACAGTTCGGACAGACCCGGTGAGGCATCTTGGGCTGGCGGCACTGGGGACACGACGCGTAGGTCGGAGCCGAGACCCGCCAGTGGGCGCGCCTCATCCTCATCTTCGACCCGGTCTTGCGTCTCTTTGGGACGGCCATGACGCCTCCTAGCTCTCTAGCCGGTCGCGCAGGGCTTCGAGGGGAGCCCAGCGGGGGTCCGTCGTTACCTGCGTGCACGTGCACGCCCCCTGGTTGAGATCGATCCCGCAGGATGCGCACAGACCCGCGCAATCATCACGGCACAATGGCTTCAAGGGCAGGGATAGGACGATCCCGTCGCGCAACATGGGCTCGAGGTCTATCTCGGTCCCGGACACGCGGTAGCCGTCCTCGGGTGCTTCGTGGCCGGGGCCGGAGAACAGCTCACAGACCTCGACGGCCACCTGCGATGCGAAGGCGGTCAGACAGCGGGCGCACTCGAGCCGGGCGTCGGCCCTCGCCTTGCCGGTGACGAGGATGCCTTCGACGACACTGTCGGCGCGCAGCGAGGCCGCGACCGGCCCATCGGTCAGCCGGGCGAGGGCGTTGCCGACCTCGGCGAGAGGGGCGAGCACCCGGATGTCCCGGGATGCGGTGGGACGGCCCAGTATCTCGGCGACCGAGATGCGAAATCCGTGCACGCGGCGTCAGTCCCTACTCCGTCGAGGTTGGGGGCGCGCCGAGGGGCGTGCCGGGCCGAGAGATGATACCAGAGCGGCCTGTTTTCCCAGGAAGTCCCAGCTAGAACGCGGGGCTGTGCACCGCCGCCGCGTCGAACGGGCCGCTCGACTCCTCCGCCTCCCCGTTCTGGGGGACGTGGACGGTCTGGGGGCCGCGCAGCTGTTGGCGTCCCTTGGCGATCGTGCCGAGCGTCTTGTTCAACAGGATCTCGAAGGCGGCGAGCTTCTGGTCGACGTAGTCCTCGGCCTCGTGCTGGATACGGGCGCCTCTCGTCCGGGCCTCCTCGATCAACCGCTCCGCCTCGCGCTTGGCCGCGTGGACGATCTCGGTCCGCGACAGGAGCCGGTCCCGCTGGCCCTGAGCGTCGGCTATCACCTTCTCGGCCTCCTTACGGGCCCGATCCAGCAGCTCGTCCCGGTCGCGCGACAGCCACCGCGCCTGACGGATCTCGTCGGGGACCTCTTCTTTCAGCTGGGCCAGGAGCTCCAGGAACTCGTCCCGGTTGATGACCGCGCTGCTCGACAGGGGGACGGATTTCGCCTCCTCGACGAGGACCTGCAGCTCGTCGATCCGTTCAATGAGGTCCATGGATGGCTCACCTTTCCTAACCTGTGGGGCTGTGCGTCAGACCCCTAAGGATGCCACGGACGCGTGGAACGCGAAAATGGGCTCCGGGGTCGGGGCGTGGGGCCCGTCCGCTGCCCCGTTCGGCCGGGGCGTCTCTAGGCTCCGCCGAGGCGGCCGGCCAGCGCCGCGGCGACCTCGCTCGGCACCAGAGAGGCGACGTCCCCGCCGAACCGAGCGACCTCCTTGACGAGGCTCGAGGACAGGAACGACCACTCCGGCCTGGTGCTGACGAAGAACGTATCGAGCTCGGGCGACAGGGCCGAGTTCATCTGTGCCATCTGCAGCTCGTACTCGAAGTCCGATACCGCCCGGAGGCCCTTGACGACCACGGTCACCCCACGCTCTCGGGCCAGGTCGACGAGCAGCCCGCCGAACGACACCACCTGGGTGTTCGGAACGTCCCCCAGGATCCGCTCGAGCAGCTCCACCCGCTCGCCGGCCGCGAACAAGGGCTGCTTCGCGGGGTTGTCGATGACCGCCACGATCAGGGAGTCGAAGTGGCGCGCGCTCCGGCGGATGACGTCGAGGTGCCCGTTCGTCGGCGGGTCGAACGAGCCGGGGCAGAGCGCGGTCGCCACTCAGGGCCTCCCGGAGCCGGCTATCCGGGCTCTTCCTCTTCGTGCGCGAACAAGTAGAGACGCGACTGGCCGTACTCCTTCTCCCACACCATCTTGAGACCCAGGGGCTTCAGCTTGCTCTCCTTGCCCGGCCGGTGCACCACGATCCGGCCCTCGTCGGACAAAAAGCCGCCGGTGACGAGCGACTCGAGGTCGGCCGACACGCTCGAGGCCGGCGCCGAGTAGGGCGGGTCCAGGAAGATGAGATCGACCCGCTTGTCGGCCTGCCGGGCGAGCATGTGCCCGACGTCGGACCAGACGACCTCGGACTTGCGCCCGAAACCGGTCGCCGAGATGTTCTCCTCGAGCTTGGAGATAGCGTCCCGGGCGTTCTCGACGAACGTCGCCTGCTTGGCGCCCCGGGAGAGAGCCTCGAGGCCGAGCGAGCCGGATCCGGCGTACAGGTCGAGGATCTTCAGCCCGGTGAGGTCGCCGAGCGAGGAGAACAGGGACTCCTTCATCCGGTCGGTCATCGGCCGGGTGCCCATGACGGGGGACTTCAGACGATGTCCCTTGGCCTTTCCGGCGATGACTCGCATCCCTAGAAATTAACCGAAGCGTCCCTCTCACCCGGAATGGACGACGTCCAGAGCCTCGGCCGGGAAGCGGTCCTCCATCTCGCGCCGCAGCGGGCTCAAGGGGTAGGCGGTCAACTCGGGGTCCTCGTCGATCATCGCGACCGCCAGGTCGCGCGCCTTCTTCAACGTCTCCGCGTGCTCCAGCACGCGGGTCATCTTGAGCTGTGGCATGCCGGACTGGCGCGCGCCGAAGAGCTGGCCCTCCCCTCTCTGGCGCAGGTCCACGAGGGCGAGGTCGAACCCGTTGCGGGTCGCGGCCACCGCCCTGAGGCGCTCGGCCGCGAGCCCAACGGCGGGGTCGGCGTCGGCCAGCGACAGGTCGAGGTCGGTCGCGAGGATGCAGAAGGAGTCGTGCTCGCCGCGGCCGATGCGCCCCCGGAGCTGATGGAGCTGGGCGAGGCCGAAGCGTTCGGCGTCCTCGACCAGCATGACCGTCGCATTGGGCACGTCCACGCCGACCTCGATCACGGTGGTGGCGACCAGGACCTGGGTCTTGCCGTCGCGGAAGTCACCCATCGCCGCCTCCTTGTCCGCGCTCTTCATGTCTCCGTGCACGAGGCCGACCACGAGGTCGGGGAAGACGTCGGCCGCGAGCCGCGTCGCCTCGGCCTTGGCGCTCCGCAGCTCGGATCGATCGGACTCGTCCCTCAGGGCGTAGACGATGAAGGCCTGACGCCCCAGGCGCACCTGGCTCCGGATCAGTTCGTACGCGTCGGCGCGCTCGGCAGACCCCGTGGCCACGCGCGTCTCGATCGGTCGGCGCCCTTTCGGGAGCTCGTCGAGGATCGAGACGTCGAGGTCACCGTAGATCGTGACCGCAAGCGTCCGGGGGATCGGCGTCGCCGTCATCACCAGGATGTCGGGCTCTCCGGCCGCCCCCTTCTCCCGCAGCCGCTTGCGCTGGTGGACCCCGAAGCGGTGCTGCTCGTCGACGACCGCGAGGCCGAGCTCGGCGAAGGCGACGGACTCCTCGATCAGCGCGTGCGTCCCGATGAGCAGGTCGCAGGCTCCGTCCGCCACGTCGGCGAGGACCTGCCGGCGCGCCGCGGCGGGCGTGGAGCCGGTAAGCACCCGCACGACCGGCCGGCGCGACAGACCGGCGAACAGGTCGCGGGCCTCGGTCTCCCCGAAGGAGCGGTCGAGCAGCTCGGTCACGGTGAGGTGATGCTGCTCGGCGAGCACCTCGGTCGGAGCCATGATCGCGGCCTGACGCCCCCCGGCGATCGCGACCAGGCACGCGTACAGCGCCACGACCGTCTTCCCCGACCCGACCTCGCCTTCAAGCAAGCGGTGCATCGGATAGGTCCTGGTCATGTCGTCCGCGACCTCTGCACAGGCGACCCTCTGCGCGGATGTCAGCTCGAACGGCAGCGCCGCCGCGAACACCTCGGCCAGCGAGTCGGGTCCCGGCGCCGGATGGGCTACCCCTTGGACCGTCCGCTCGAGCTTGCGCTTGCGGTACACGAGACCGAGCTGAAGGGTGAACACCTCGTCGAATACCAGCCTGCGGCGCGCCCTCAGGACCTCCTCCTTGCTCTCGGGGAAGTGGATCTGCGCCAGGGCGTCGCCCCTGGACATCAGGGCGAGCTCTGCGCGGATCGAGTCCGGGACGGGGTCGAGGATCTCACCCGTCCGCTGCAACGTCTCCCAGATCAGCTTGCGCAGCTGGTCGCTCGAGAGGTCCGCGGTGGCCGGGTAGATCGGCACGATGCGACCGACGTTGAACGGTTCGGCGCCGGTGCGGACGAGCTCGAACCGCGGCGCGGTCATCTGCAGGCGTCCCTTAAAGGTCCCGAGCCTCCCGTAGAAGAAAGCCCATGCTCCGGGGGTGAGCGCACGCGCCACCCAGTCCTGGTTGAACCAGGTCACATCGACCGACCCGGTTTCGTCGGCGATCTTGCCCTTGATCATCCGCTTCCCGGACCTTGTCTTGAAGGGCCGCGCGATCTTCACGACGTGCGCGTGGACCTGGACCTCGCCGGTTCGGCCGGACGCGGCCTCATCTGCGAGCTGGGCGATCGTGCGCAGCTCGGTGCGGTCGATGTGGTAGCGCGGGTAGTGCTGGAGGAGGTCCTGGACCGTCTCGATGCCGAGCTTGGTGAGGGCCTCACCCCGCTTGCCGGTCAGGCTCAAGGGGCGGCGGCGGGATCCGCGCGCGAACAGCTCGAGCCCGCGCGGGAGCGCGGCCACCACTTCGGCCATGTTCCGAAGCGTAGCCTCGCGACCGGAGCGGGCATCGCATTTGTTAGGCTGCCGCACGCTATGGCATCCGTTTGCGACGTCTGTGGAAAGAGTCCCGTCTTCGGGAACAACATCTCGCATTCGCACCGCAGGACCCGGCGACGGTGGAACCCCAACATCCACAAGGTCCGCGCGATCGTGAACGGTGCGCCCAAGCGGGTGTCGGTTTGCGCCAAGTGCCTCAAGGCCAACAAGGTCTCCAAGGCCGGCTAGCCATACCGCTCGTTCGCCGCGGCTAGGCACGCTCGGTCCCGGGTAAGGCACTCCACCGTGGCGACCATCACGCAGATCCCGCAGAAGGCGGCCGCGGCCAAGGCCCGCCTCCGGTCGCGCTTCGGGTTCGTCGACGTCGCCTTCGCGACGACCGAGGCGTTCAGCGAGGACGACGGAGGCCCCTACTCCGCGGCCCTCACCTACTACATGTTCTTCTCGATCTTCCCGATGTTGATGTTCGCCGTCGCGGCCCTTGGTTTCGTTCTCGCCGGCAACCCCGAGTTGAAGCAGGACATCCTCGAAGCCGGGTTCGACGCGTTCCCCATGGTCAAGGACCTGCTCCTCCCCCGGGCGCTGCAGCGACTCGAGGAGAACCGGCAGGAGATCGCTTCGATCGGCGTGCTGCTCGCGCTGTACTCCGGCACGGGCGGGGTGGCGGCGCTGGAGCACGCCCTCAACGTGATGCTCGACGTCCCCCGCGAGGAGGAACCGGGGTTCTTAGGCAAGCGTGTGCGAGCGCTGAGGTGGCTGGGGGCGCTGGGGGCCGCGGTCATCGTGTCGGTCGCGCTCGGATCCGTCGCCACGTTCGCCCGGCACCTCTTCGGTGTCGACAAGGGCTCGGTCGCGGCCGGGGTGCTGGCACACGCCGCCGGGTTCGTCGTCGGGGTCGGGCTGTTCGCCGTCACCTACAAGTTCCTTCCCGCCCGCCGGCAGTCGTGGCGGACGGTGCTCCCCGGAGCGATCCTGGCCGCCGCCGTGTTCGAGCTGCTCAAGACGGCAGGCGGCTCCTTCCTTCGGCAGGCGACCGAGGGGCGGGAGGCGACCTTCGGAGCGTTCAGCATCGCGGCCGCATTGCTCGTAGCCTCCTACGTGATGGCGCAGGTCGTCCTTCTGGCGGCAGAGCTCAACGGCGTACTTGCAGCCAGAGCGGGTAGACGCCCATCAACGGATCGAGACGACCAAGGGAGGAGCGGTGGCTGACCCAGCGACCACGGAGGCATGGGACGCCGAGGTGCGGGCCGACGGCCCGGCCGACGGGAAGTCGGCGGGCACCCTGATGAAAGAGGTCACCGAGGGGCTCTCGACCCTCGTGCGCAAGGAGATCGAGCTCGCCAAGCAGGAGATCGGCGACGCAGTAGCATCCAAGGCGAAGGGTGCCGCGATCGTCGCGGTCGCCGGCGTGTTCGCGTTCTTCGCCCTGATCTTCCTGTTGCTCGCGCTACGCGACGGCCTGAACGAGTTCTTCTGGGCGTGGGTGGCCGACCTGTTGACCGCGGGCATCCTCCTTGCCCTGGGCGCGGTGGCGATCCTGGTGGCGAGGAAGATGCTGAGTGTGCCGATCTCGGCCGAGCGCACGAAGCAGACGATCAAAGAGGATGTCGAATGGGCGAAGACCCTGGGCCGCGGCTGATGGACCGACGCCGCATCTATCGCGAGAGGAAGGACGTGTGATGGGGGCGAACCCACAACAGACCCAGCGCGAGATCGAGCAGACCCGCGAGGAGCTCGCGCGGAAGGTGGATGAGCTCGTCGTGCGCGCCCGGGTGGAAGCCGCCCAGGTCGGCAAGAAGGTCGCGATCGCCACGCTCGCGCTCGCCGGCATCGGGCTGCTCGGGATACTCGCGAAGAGGCGCGTACAGAGCTAAGCGTGTACCAGGACGAGCAGACACTGCTCGCGCGTCGCGCCCAGACCAGGGCGTTCGTCAACGGGATCGGAGAGGTCGGATTCTCGGCACTGATCCGCACGACCTGGCGCATCTTCCGCACCCACATCAGGGGTCTCTTGCGCGTACTGGTGCCGATCTACCTCATGGTCCACACCCTCGGGGCGCTCGCGGGTTGGCTGCTGCTGGCGCACCCGCGCGACCCGATCGCGGACGCCTACGTGTTCGCCTATTCCGCCGGCAGCGCGATCGTCGACAGCCTCCTCGTGGGGGCGGTCGCTCTGCGGCTGACGGCGCCGGCTGCCGGCGAGCCCCTCGTCCGACCGGTGGGGTTGTGGCGGGAGCTCCTCACCGGCGCGACCGCCGTGGCCCTCATCTCGCTCGTGCCCTTCCTGCTCGGGCCGGTGGGGGCGTTCCTGCGCGTGCTCGTCGAGCCGATCCTCGGACCTCCCGTCGTCGCGCACGCGATCGCGCTCGAGGGGCGCCCCTTCGGCGACGCGTGGCGGAGAGCTAAGCAGCTCCTGGCAGGGCGCTGGGGACACACCTTCGTGTGGCTGTTCACGATCGCCCTCGGCGTCGGGCTGGCGAGTGGAGCCCTCATCGGGCTCTTATCCGTCGGCGTCGTCGAGGCCACTCCGCTCCGGGGGCTCGGCTTCTACGTGGTGGTCGGTGGGCTAGGAGCCGGGCTGGTCCGTTCGGTCGGCGCAGGCTTTTTGTTCACCGGGATGCTCGTTGCCTACGCCGCGCTTGCAGCGCGGACCGCCGAAGAGGATGCTCGCCCCGCGTAGGTCAGGACAGAGCGCCGAGCAAAAGTGTCGTAGCCATCCGCCATCATGACAACCATGAACGTTGCCCTGATCGACGAGGCGATCGAGCTGATCGAGAAGGCGAACGCCGACCTCGAGCCGGAGCTGCTCACCCGCCCCGACGCGCGCCGGTTGCTCGACTCCTATGTCCGAGCCCGGAGGCTGATCGACCGCCTGATCCTGACCGCCCAGAGCCCTGACCGTGACCGCGCCTGCATCGGAAGGCTGCATCAGAACCGCTGACCCTCCGACGTGACTGGAATGGCCGGCCCGCGGGTAGCGGACCTCAGGAGCTGGGGCTGGGGAGGAGCGCCCAGCCGGGGTTGACCGGCCCGAAGCCGTTGCCCAACCGAAGGCTGTGCTCGATCGCGCCCGAGACGAACGTCTTCGCGGCTCGGATCGCGTCGAGCAGCGCGTCGCCGTGCGCGAGGCGCGCCGCGATGGCCGCGGCGAGCACGCAGCCGGTGCCGTGGGTGTCGTCGGTGTCGAACCTCGGCCCGTCGATCTCATGGAACGACGCGCCGTCCCACAGGACGTCGAGGGCGCGGTCGCCCGGGAGGTGACCGCCCTTGACCAGCACGGCGCGGGGACCCAGGCGCGCCAGGGAGCGCGCCGCCTGCTTCATGTCGTCGACGCTCGTGACCTCGCCCCCGACCAACCGTCCCGCCTCGTACAGGTTCGGCGTCACCACCGCGGCGAGGGGGAAGAGACGGGCCTTGAGCGCGCCCACCGCGTCGAGATCGAGCAGCGCGGCGCGGTGCTTCGAGATGAACACCGGATCCACCACCAAGGGGTCGAGCTGGTGCCGTTCGACACCGGCCGCGACCGCTTCGACGATCGCCCGTGACGCGAGCATGCCGGTCTTGACCGCACGTGGCTCGAGATCGGTGGTGACCGCGTCGATCTGCGCCGTGACGAAGTCCGGCGGCACCTCGTGGATCGCCGAGACTCCGACGGTGCTCTGGGCGGTCAGGGCCGTGAGGGCGGACGTCCCGTGGCATCCGAGCGCGAAGAACACCTTGAGGTCGGCCTGTATCCCCGCCCCCCCGCCGGAGTCCGACCCCGCGATCGTCAGGACGACCGGCATCCCGGTCACCGGGCGCGCAGGTGATCCCATGCTTGCTCCGTCCACTCGTCCAGCGGCGCGCCGCCGAGCAGGCGCTCCTCTTCGTCCACGCGCCCGATCCGGGTCAGGGGGGTGCCCAGCTCCGCGGCCGCAGCCGTCATGCTTCCCGCGGCGTCCGGGGGCCCCGTGACGAGAAGCTCGAAGTCCTCTCCTCCGAGCAGCGCCAGCCGCCGTGCATCCGCCGCGTCCGGACCCAGGTCGACCGCGCCGAGGTCCGCGTCGACGGGAACCGCATCGAGATCGACGACACAACCCACTCCCGACGCGCGCACCAGCCGGTCGAGGTCGATGGCGAGCCCATCCGAGACGTCGATCATCGCGGTCGCGCCGGCGCGCACGAGAGCCGGACCCTCCGAGGCGCGGGCTTGCGGGCGGAGCTGCCGTTGGATCAGGCGCCGGACCGCATCGGGCTGGTGGTCCGGGCCGGTCGCCCGGCCTGCTTGCAGCAACGCGAGACCCCCCGCAGCCCCGCCCAGGGCGCCGGTGACGAAGATCGCGTCCTCGGGACCGGCGCCCGACCGGCGCGCCCAACCGTCCGGACCCGGCGCGCCGGTCAACGCGACGGAGATCGAGAGGTCCCGTGCTCGGCTGAGATCGCCTCCGGCTATCGCCACGTCCCACCGAGAGGCCGCCTCGGACAGCCCGCGCGTCAGCTCGTCCACGAACGCCACCCGCGTATCGGCACGAAGCGCGAGTGCGACCACCGCATGGCGGGCGGCGCCTCCCATCGCGGCGATATCCGAGACGCTCACCGCCAGTGCCTTCCAACCGATGTCCGCCGGCGTGCAATAAGAGAGGTCGAAGTCGACGGACTCCACGAGCAGGTCGACCGTCAGCAGCAGGTGAGCGTCGTCCCACGCCACCACCGCGGCATCGTCGCCACTCGGGTCGCTCGCAACACCCGCGGCCCGCAGCGACTCGACGATCCGCTCCACGAGCCGCCCCTCCCCAAGCTCGGCCACGAGGGGCTCGGGCGTCGTCCTCCGAGTGGCGCCCATAGGTCAGTCCGAGGTGGGCCCCGCCTTGATCACCTCGGGCGGGACGAGCTCGCGGAAGCGTTCGAAGTTCTCGGCGAACAGCGCGGCCAGCTCCCGAGCCTTGATCTCGTACTCGTCGGCGTCGGGCCACGTCGACCTCGGGTCCAGGACGTCGTCGGGAACACCGGGGCACGACACCGGGACGTCGACGTTGAAGATCGGGTGGCGCGTGGTCTCGACGTCCTCCAGCTCACCCGACACGGCCGCGCGCACCAGAGCGCGCGTGTGAGCCAGGGACATCCTCCGGCCGACGCCGTAGGGACCTCCGGTCCAGCCCGTGTTGACGAGGAACGCGCGCGCGCCGTGGGTCGCGATGCGCTCACCGAGCATCTCCGCGTAGCGGCTGGGTGGCAGCGGCAGGAAGGGGGAGCCGAAGCAGCTCGAAAAGGTCGCTTGCGGCTCCGAGCCCACCCCGGCTTCGGTCCCGGCCAACCTGGAGGTGAATCCGGAGAGGAAGTGGTACATCGCCGCGTCGGGGGTGAGTCGCGCTATCGGTGGCAGGACGCCGAAGGCGTCGGCGGTCAGGAACAGGATCGTGCGGGCGTGATCTCCCCGGCCCTGGGGGACGTAGCCGGGGATGAACTCCAACGGGTAGGCCGCGCGCGTGTTCTCGGTGATCGAGTCGTCATCGTAATCCACCGCACGGGTGACCGGGTCGACGACGACGTTCTCGACCACGGATCCAAACCTGATCGCGGACCAGATCTGCGGCTCGTTCTCTTGCGAGAGCTGGATGCACTTCGCGTAACAACCACCTTCGAAGTTGAAGATGCCTGAGTCGGACCACCCGTGCTCGTCATCGCCGATCAACCGGCGTTCGGGATCGGCCGACAGCGTGGTCTTACCGGTTCCCGACAACCCGAAGAACAGAGCGACATCGCCGCCGGCACCGACGTTGGCCGAGCAGTGCATCGGCAGCACGCCCTCTCGCGGGAACAGGTAATTGGCCGAGGCGAACAGCGACTTCTTCATCTCGCCCGCGTATTCGGTGCCGCAGATCAGCACCTGCTTCCCCTCGAGGTCCAGCCCGATGAACGCCTCGGTAGGGGTCCCGTCGCGCTCCGGCTCGGCGCGGAACAGCGGCGCCGACAGAACGAGGAAGTCGGGCTCGAAGCCGGCGAGCTCGTCGGGCGACGGCCGGCGGAAGAGCTGCTTGCCGAACAGCGCATGCCACGCCAGCTCGGTGACCACCCGAAGCTTGATCTGATGGGCGGGATCGGCGCCGACGTACCCGTCGATGACGAACAGGTCCTTGCCTTCGAGGTAGGACCTGACACGCGCCTGGAGAGCATCGAAGGCGCTGCGGTCCACGGGCTGGTTGACCGAGCCCCAGTCGACCTCTTCTACGGCCGGTCCGTCGGACACGATGAACCGATCCTTAGGAGAACGCCCGGTACGACTGCCCGTCGTCGCCACCAGCGCGCCATTCTCCGCCAAGATCCCCTCTCGCCGGGTCACGGATAGCTCCACCAGTCGAGCGACGCTCTCGTTCACGTGGAGGAGGCCGGGGCGCTCGACGCCGCCCAGGTTCTGCGATGCCATGGGCTTCCGCTCCTTGGATCTCGTTCGATCTCGGTCGATGGATCTAGTCGCGAGAGGCGCCAGCGTACCCGCTTGCCGCAGCGGGCCCCCTGCTAGACTGCCTCGTCCTCGCATCGCAGTGAGGACGAGGCTATCCAAGGAGGTCGCGTGGCGGACGTTCAGGCCTACATCCTGATCCAGACAGAGGTCGGCAAGGCTGCGCAGGTCGCCAAAGAGGTGCGGGAGATCGACGGGGTTGACGCTGCCGAGGACGTCACCGGCCCGTACGACGTGATCGTGCGCGCGAGCGCGGCCAACGTCGACGACCTCGGCAAGCTCGTAGTGGCGAAGATCCAGGCCGTCGACGGCATCACCCGGACGTTGACGTGCCCCGTCGTGCATCTCTGACCGACCACTCCGCCGGCGGCAGGCGCGCGCTCCGGCCCGCCCTATCCACCCGCACGGTTCATCCCCCAGCACCTCCATCCCAGCCGGGTGAGCCGCTGGCCCCGCTGCTGGACCAGTCGTCTACGTACTGGTTCGCCGACACCGACGAGTTCGCCGCTGCAGCGCGCGAGAAGACCGGATCAGGCTATGTGTATACGCGTTGGGCGAACCCCACGCTCGACGCGTTCGCGGCGGCGGTCGCCGATCTCGAGTCGGCGCCCGACGCGGCCGTCTTCGCGAGCGGCATGGCCGCAATCTCGTGCATCTTCCTCGGCCTGTGTTCCGCGGGAGATCGCGTCGTCGCGGCGCGCCAGCTGTACGGAGGGACATTCGAGCTGACCACGACCCTCCTGCCCCGGTTCGGGATCACGACCGACCTCGTCGACGTGCACGACCACGATGCGATCGCGAGCCGCTTGAAAGACGCTCGCTTCCTGTACTGCGAGACGATCGGCAACCCACGGATCGAGGTCGCCGACGTGCCCGAGCTGGCGCGCATCGCCGCCGTCGCGGAGGTCCCCCTGGTGGTCGACAACACCTTCGCCACCCCGATCCTGTGCCGGCCCCTCGAGCACGGCGCCGCGATAACGCTCCACTCCGCGACGAAGTTCCTCGGCGGCCACCACGACCTGATCGGTGGCGTCGCGTGCGCTGCCGATCCGGAGCTGCTTCAGGGACCGCGCGCGATAGCGCGCGAGCTGGGGCCTACGCTTGCGCCGTTCAACGCGTGGCTCGCGCTCCGCGGCATGCAGACGCTCGAGCTCCGGGTGGCGCGCAGCTGTGCCACCGCCCTCACGCTGGCCCGCTGGCTCGAAGAGCGAGCCGAGGTGGGGTCGGTGTCCTACCCGGGCCTTGCGAGCGACCCGTCCCACGCCCGTGCCGGCCGCGTGCTGGGCGGAGCGGGCGGCGGGACCCTCGGCTTCGAGCTGATCGGGGGCCGCGAGCACGCCGGTCGGGTCCAGGAGTCCCTCGCGCTGGTCAAACCCGCCGCATCGCTCGGCGGGACCCACACGCTCCTCGTTCATGCGGCAAGCGTCACCCACACCCAAATGGACGCCGCGTCGCTCCGCAGAGCCGAGATCTCCGAGGGGTTCTGCCGGTTGTCGGTCGGACTCGAGGATCCGGACGATCTGATCGCAGACCTCGAGCAGGCCTTCGACCGCAGCGGCTGACCAGGGCGGCTGCCCGGGTCGCCGACCGCTGACTCAGACCGCGAGGTCGTCCAGGCCCTCGAACTCGGCGCGCACCTCGCGGGCGAGCAGGTCCGCCACGATCTCCTGGATCGAGGCACCTCCGTGGCAGATGTTCACCACGTTCTCCGTGATCGGCATGTAGACGCCGGCGGCCTGGCCCAGCTCGAAGATCGGCTTACAGCTCTTCACGCCTTCGGCGACCATGTTCATCGAGCCGACGATGTCCTCGATCGACCTCCCCTGTCCGAGCTGTATCCCGACCGAGTGGTTGCGCGAATGGGGGCTGGCACAGGTCGCGATGAGATCTCCCACACCGGCAAGTCCCAGGAGGGTTAGCGGCTGCGCCCCGAACTTCACCCCGAAACGCGCCATCTCGGCAAGACCGCGGGTCATCACTGTCGCCTTGCTGTTATCGCCGAAACCAAGGCCGTCGGCGATACCCGCCGCTATCGCGATCACGTTCTTGAGCGCGCCTCCGAGCTCGGAGCCGACCACGTCCTCGTTGGTGTAACAGCGGAACGTGGGCGCGTGGAACAGGTCCTGGAGCATCGTTGCCGCCCGTTCGTCCGAGCAGGCCACGGTGGAGGCCGCCGGGAATCCCTGGACCACTTCGGCGGCCAGATTCGGCCCCGTCAGGACCGCGATGCGCGTCCCGTCCACACCCGTGACCTCTTCCGAGAGGACCTCGGACATCCGCTTGCGGCGATCGACCTCTAGACCCTTCGTCAGGCTGACGTAGAGCGCGGTGGGCTCGGCCGCGACGGCGACGTCTCGCAGCACCGCTCGGAACCCGTGCGACGGCACGCCCATCACGACGACTTCGGCCCCGCTCAGTGCGTCCTCGAGGTCGTTCGTGGCACGCAGCTCCTCCGGAAGCGACAGCCCCGGCAGGTACTGCGGGTTCTCGTGGTACAGGTTGATCGTCTCGGCCAGCTCCCCCCGGCGCGCCCACAGGACGGTGTCGTGCTCGCGCTTGCGCGCCACGAGAGAGGCGGTCGCGGTCCCCCACGAGCCGGCTC
>JBHENN010000058.1:0-21801 GCA_046262015.1 Actinomycetota bacterium
GAACGAGGCCGCGGCGCTTCCCTTCACCGGCGTAGACCCGTCGTCCCTGCTGATGCTCAGCGGTCTGCTGCTCCTGTTCGGCGGCGCCGCGTTGCAGCTGGGGAGCTTCGGGCGGGAGAGGACCCCGACCGCTTCGTAAGAACAGAAAGACCGTCGGTAGTCCCGGCGATCGACCACGGCCCCGCCCTCTTTACGAGGCGGGGCCGTCGGCTTTCCCGTCGCTCGTTCCTTGCCGGCCCGCTAGCGCTCTCGGTCAGCCCTCGAACGGGGGCGTGATCGGCTCGCGGCCCTTGCCCTGCAGCTCTCTCCGGAAGTTGTCGACGGTCTCCTGGGAGGGCTCGACGCAGCGCTGGAGGCCACGCCACCCCGTGAGGACGAACTCGTAGGGGTCCTCCACCTGGTCGTACGGCGTGGCCACCGTCGCTTCCGGCTCCTGGGCGACGAGCTGCTCGATCTTCTCGATCGTGGCTCGGGGCGCGTCCGGGTCGTACCAGATCACGATCATCCCGTGCTCGAGGTTGTGGACGAGCTGCTCGGGGGGGAGCGCGGTGGGGTAGAAGCCCGGCTCCGCCGGGGTCGCGTAGTGGTCGCCCGAGGTGGGAGGGGTCGTGCTGTAGGGCTCGTGCGGCGCGCCGACCTCGATGTGGTCGTGGCTCTGCTCCTTGAAGGTCTCGACGTTCCCGCACCCGTCGTCGGCGGGCGAGCCGATGTCTTCGACGACCTTGGTCTGGTCCACCTCGTTCTGTCTCTGCAGGACGATCGCGCCGATCACCAGGACGGCGACCAGCAGAGCGATACCGACCGTTACGAGGTTCCGCCTACGTGCGGCGCGCTGCTGCTCGGCGCGCCGCCGCTCCTCCGCGAGCCGGCGCGCCTGCTTCTCCTCCAGCTTCTTGCTCACGGCGGCAGAGGCTAACAGGGGCCCGGAGCCTGCCGGGGTCAGCGGAAGAGGTCACCGGCCGGGGGGCGGACCAGCTCGGTCGCAGCTCCGCGCCCGCGCGTGACCGGCGCGCCACGGACCACGGCCGCGCACACGCCGTCGGCCTTGCCCATCACCATCTCGGCGGCCCCCGCGAGCTCGTCGGCGATCGCGATCCTCGTCGCCCACAGCTCGCGGCCCTGCGTGTCGGTGGTGCCGCGGTAGTCCACGAACGGTTGGAACCCGGCGATCCCGATGGCGACATTGGTCTGGCCGATCCGCCACGCACGCCCGAAGGTGTCGCTCACGACGACCGCGATCTCGGCCCCGGTGAGGTGAGCGATCCGTTCCTTGAGACGGCGCGCCGAGAGGTCGGGGTCGACGGGGAGCAGCACCACGCGGCCCTCGGGCGCGTTGGAGGCATCCACGCCGGAGTTGGCGCACACGAAACCGTGCCGGGTCTCGGAGATGATCATCTCGCCCGATCGCCGGAGCACCCGCGCTGACTCGGCGCGCGCCGCGGCCCGCCGGTCCACGGCCGGGACCACCCGGCCCTCCGCTTTGCTGACCACCTTGTGCGCGACCACCAGGACATCGCCGCCCAGCAGCTCGTCCGCCGCGCCCACGATCAGCGCGGCAAGGTCGTCGCCCTCGCCGACCTCGGGGACGCCGGGGACGGGGATGATCCGGATCTCGCGCCGTGGTGTGTCTCTCACAGCTCGAGCAGGGCGCGCCCCAGCCGCTCGGACGCGTTCTCGTCGGGCATCATCGTGTCGCGCGCCTCGGCTCGGAGGCCGAGGGCCGCGGTCGCCCCGACCTGGTCGGGATCCCTCCCGTCGACCACGAAGGCGTCGACGAAGTCGGCGTAGAGCCGCGCCACCGCGGACGCGGACGAGCCCATCCCGAGGTCGCGCATCAGGCGGTCGGCGGGTCCCTTGACGGCCGCGCCGCGGACCAGGGGGGTCACTGCCACGACGGACGGGTGCTCCTGCAACGCCGCGCGCACTCCGGGGAGCGCCAGCATCGGGGCGATGGACAGGATGGGGTTCGACGGACAGACGATCACGCGGTCGGCGCGCTCGACGCTCTCGATGATCCCCGGAGCCGGCTTCGCGTCCTCGATGCCCGCGAAGCTCACCGCGGCGACCTCCGGAGCGGTTCGCTCGCGGACGAAGTACTCCTGGAACCCCAGCGTCCGTCCGTCTGCGCACGCCACGACCGTGCGTACCGGGTCGTCGGACATGGGCAGGACGAGCGTCGGGGTGCCCAGAGCGCGTCTTATCTCGTCGGTGACGATAGACAGGGTCGCGCCGTCGCGCAGCCTCTCCGTCCGATAGATGCAGGTCGCGAGATCGCGGTCGCCGAGAGCGAACCAGCTCTCCGCTCCCAGGCGCCTGAGCGCCTCCAGAACCTCGAAGGTGTCACCGCGCACCCCCCAGCCTCGCTCGGTGTCTCCGATGCCGGCGAGGCGATAGGTCACGATGTCGACGTCGGGCGATACGTGGACCCCGTAGATCAGGGCGTCGTCGCCGGTGTTGACGAGGGCCGTGAGGTTGCCTGCGGGCAGAGCCCGCTGCAGGCCGACGAGGAGCTTGGCTCCTCCCACCCCTCCTGCGAGCGCGGCCACCTTCACGGCGGGCAGTGTAGTTGTGGCGCCCGGGCCCGCTGATAGCCTCACGTGCATGACCGGCTTGGAGGCGTTGCTGGCGCGCGCGTCCGCAGGTGACCGGCTCACGGACGACGAGGCGCGCCTGCTGTCCGACCTGTCCCGGCCCGACCCCGAGGCGGTCCTCGGGGCGGCGGCCGCCCTGCGCGACGGTGTCACCGGCGCCCGGGTCACGTACTCGAAGAAGGTCTTCATCCCGCTTACCAAGCTGTGCCGCGACGCGTGCGGCTACTGCACGTTCGCTCATCCTCCGCGTCCTGGAGAACCCTGTTACCTCGATCTCGACGAGGTGCTGGCGATCGCCCGCGCGGGCGAAGCTGCAGGCTGCAAGGAGGCTCTCTTCACCCTCGGCGACAAGCCGGAGCGCAAGTGGCGCGCGGCGCGCGACGAGCTCGACACCCTCGGCTACGCCAGCACGATCGACTACCTGGTCGCCGCCTGCGAGGCGGTGTTGGAGCACACGGGTCTGCTGCCCCACGCCAATCCGGGGGCGCTCACCCTCGCGGAAGCGACCGCGCTCCGGGCGGTGACGATCAGCCAGGGGACGATGCTGGAGACGTTGTCGGAGCGCTTGTTGAAGCGCGGGATGGCTCACTTCGGCGCGCCGGACAAGCGACCCGAGGTGCGCCTGGCCACCCTGGAGAACGCGGGGCGCGGGGGGGTCCCTTTCACGACCGGGATCCTGGTGGGGATCGGAGAGACCTTCGAGGAGAGGGTCGACGCGTTGCTCGCGATCCGCGCCGCGCACGAACGCCACGGTCACATCCAGGAAGTGATCGTTCAGAACTTCCGCGCCAAGGCGGGGACGCCGATGGCGTGGCATCCCGAGCCGAACATCGACGATATGACCCTGACGATAGCGCTGGCCCGGCTCATCCTTCCCCCCGACGTCGGGGTGCAGGCGCCGCCGAACCTCATGCCCGGTGAGTACGGGCGCTACCTCGCCGCGGGGCTGTCGGATTGGGGCGGCGTATCGCCCGTGACCCCGGATCACGTCAACCCCGAGAAGCCGTGGCCTCACCTCGCGGAGCTACAGCGCGCGACCGAAGAAGAGGGCTTCGTCCTCGTCGAGCGGTTGGCGACCCATCCCCGCTACCTCGCCACTCCGGCGCAGCTCGATCGCTGGATCGCTCCTCCCCTGCGAGGGCGCGTCCTGGATGCGATCGACTCCGAGGGCTATCGGCGAACGCAGGACTGGTATGCGGGCGCGTCGGCGCCACCTCCGCGCGCCGCCGCCATCGCCATCGAGCAAGCGGCAGCCGGCGCGTGGCGCGTCCCCGGGCGGGTGGTCCGTCCCGACGTAGCCACGATCCTTGGGCGCGCCGCCGACGGTCACGAGATAGAGGAACCCGAGCTCGCCCTGCTGTTCACAGCCTGCGGTGCCGAGGCTGAGAGATTGTTCGCGGTCGCCGACGACCTGCGCAAGCAAGCGGTCGGAGACGAGGTCACCTACGTCGTCAACCGCAACATCAACTACACGAACATGTGCTACTTCCGTTGCGGTTTCTGCGCGTTCTCCAAGGGCCCGAAGTCGCTCAACCTGCGCGGCGAGCCGTACCTGCTGTCACCCGAGGAGGTCGCCGGTCGGGCGCGCGAAGCATGGGAGCGGGGTGCCACCGAAGTGTGCATGCAAGGAGGGATCCATCACTCCTTCACCGGGGCCAACTACGTCGAGTACCTCGAGGCGGTCACGCGCGCGCTCCCCGGGATGCACGTCCACGCATTCACCGCGCTCGAGATCGTCCAGGGGGCTGCCGCGAGTGGTCTCGAGGTGCCCGCGTTCCTCGGCATGCTCAAGGATGCAGGGCTGGCGACGCTGCCCGGCACGGCCGCCGAGATCCTGGACGACGAGATCCGCGCCATCATCTGCCCCGACAAGATCGACACCGAAGGATGGTGCGAGGTTCACCGGATCGCCCATTCGCTCGGACTGCGTTCCAATGCGACCATCATGTTCGGTACCGTCGAGGGTCCACGGAACTGGGCGCGTCATCTGGCGGTCGTGCGCGATCTCCACAAGGAGATCGCCGCCGGCGGCGCGCCGGGCCTGTTCGAGTTCGTCCCCTTGCCGTTCGTGCACATGGCCGCCCCTATCTACCTCAAAGGCAAGGCGCGCCGGGGGCCGACCTTCGAAGAGGCTCTCAAGATGCACGCCGTGGCTCGTATCGCGTTCCACGGACACATCCCCAACATCCAGGTCTCGTGGGTCAAGATGGGGATCGAGGGCGCCAAGCTGGCGCTACAGGCGGGTGCGAACGACCTGGGCGGGACGCTGATGAACGAGAACATCTCGCGTGCCGCCGGGGCGGACCACGGGCAAGAGCTGACCGCGGAGGATATGGAGCGATCGATCAGATCCATCGGGCGCATCCCCGTTCGCCGGACCACGCTGTACGACCGCGTCCCGGCCTGACGCCCGCATCCCCATGGCGGTGACCGAAGCGGCGCCCCCGCGCCCCGTGCTGTCCCCGGCGAATGCGGCCCACGCCGGCGTCCTGGCAGTCGTCGTGACGCACCGAGGTCGCCCGTGGCTGAAGGACTGCTTGGTGGCTCTGAGCGCGCAGACACACGGTCCTCTCGACGTCCTGGTGGTCGACGACGCGTCACCGGATCATCGGTCCCCTCCTCACCTGAAGCGGCTCGCCAAGCGTCACCTTCGCCGGCGCCGGTGGGCTTATCTCCGGACGCCGCGGCCTCTGGGATTCGGGGGTGCGGTCAACTGGGCGCTCTCGCGTGTCCGTTCGCGCGCGCAGTTGTTGCTCTTCATCCACGACGACGCGGCGCTCGACCCCCAGGCGGTAGAGCGCATGGTGGCGCGGGTCGCCGCCGACGACACCACCGCGATCGTGGGACCGAAGATCGTGTCCTGGGATGACCCCACCAGGCTCGAAGAAGTGGGGATGGCTGCGGATCGCTTTGGCTATCCGTACAAGGGGCTCGAGGAAGGGGAGATCGACCTCGGACAGCACGACGTTTCGACCGAGGTCTTCTTCATCTCCAGCACGTGCATGCTCGTGCGTCACGAGGTCTTCCGGGAGCTGCGCGGGTTCGATGCGCGCATGCGCGCGTACGCGAAGGATCTCGACCTCTGCTGGCGCGCGCATATCAAAGGCTATGGGGTAAGGGTTGAGCCGGAGGCGAAGGCGCGTCACGCCATCGCACTGGCCCGCGGCGAGCGCGAGTCACCGTTCACACCCGCGCGCTATTACATCCGCAGGAACCGGCTGCGGGCCGTGACCAAGAATGCATCCTCGTTGCGCCTGCTGGGTCTGATACCTCAGTTCATCCTGCTCGCGCTGGCAGAGATGCTGGCCTTCGTGGTCCTGCGCCAGCCGCGCGAGATCGTGAACCTCGCGCGCGCTCTTGGATGGAACCTCGTGTCGATCCCGCAGACCTTGACCGAGCGCACCCGGGTGCAGCGGGCGCGCCGGGTCGCCGATCGGGGCTTGCGTCGGTTGACGGTCAGGCAGTCGACCCGTCTTCGCTCCTACCTGGCGGGCAAGGCCGATCGTCTCGAGGAGGTATGGGGCCGGCGGACAGAGCTGGTCTCGAGAAGCACCCGCAGCGCCCGCTCGATCCGTGGGAAGGCGCTCGGCCTCCCGGGCGTCGTGGCACTCGTGGCACTGGTCGGGCTCCTCCTCGGCTTCCGTGATCTCCTGTGGGCGGGGCCGGTGGCGGTCGGCGAGCTCCTTCCTTATCCCCACGACGTGACCTCGCTATGGCGGGCTCTCGCGTCACCCTGGAACCCCGTCGGGCTGGGCCAGCCGGGCCCGGCGCCGCCCGCCTACGCCCTGCTCGGCCTCGTCCCGCTGATCGCCCTGGGGACGGGCGCAGCGCAGAAGCTGCTCGTTCTCGGGCTGCTGGGCGTCGCGTTCGTGGGCGCCTACCGGCTCGTGGCCGACCTCGTCGACCGTCCCGCCCGGTACGTCGCGGGCATCGTGTACGCAGCCGGTCCCGTGGGCTACGTCGCCGTCAGGGGCGGGGCTTTGGGTGCGCTCGTCTTCGGCGCGATCGCCCCGTTCGTGTTGCTGATCCTGGCACGACAGACCGGCTGGGTACGGCCTCCCGCGTGGGACCGGGCTCGCGGTGTCGCGCGTCTCGCCCTGGCCGGTGCCATCTCGGGCGCGTTCGTCCCGGGATCGCTCGTCCTGTACGGGGTCGTCGCGGTCCTCCTGGCGGCATCGCGGTCGATCCTGGATCGCGGGAGCTTCCCCGCTCGGAGCCTGGTGGGCCCGGGCATCGGCCTCGTCGGAGCGTGGGCCCTGCTCCTGCCGTGGAGCGCCGGCTGGTTCGGAGCGGGGGGCCCGCTCGACCGCTTGACCGACCCGAGCAGCGCCCCGGCGTTCGCCGCGTCGTTCCGCGGTCATGGCGTTGCCAGCGTCGTCCTCGGCCAGACCCCCGACGGACCCGCGCTGTTCGGTCTGAGCCTGGCGCTGCTCGGGGTGATCGCGGTGGCGATCGGGGACGGGCAGCGCCGTCGTCTCGCGCTCGCCCTGTGGGGCGTGCTCATCGTCGTGGGCTGGTTGGTCACCGCGATCTCGAGTGGGTGGCTCGATCCCGTCGTCGCATCCCCCGCCGAAGCCGGGGTGCTGGCGGCAGCCTGCTTCGCCGGTCTG
This sequence comes from Actinomycetota bacterium, assembly GCA_046262015.1. Lineage (GTDB taxonomy): Bacteria > Actinomycetota > CADDZG01 > CADDZG01 > WHSQ01 > JBHENN01. Next base: position 7,202 of record JBHENN010000058.1, read on the forward strand.
GCGGGCCTCGCGGTCGGGGCCTTCCGCCTCGACCTCCCGCGCCGGGGTCTCGGTATCCACCAGGGTCTCGCTCTGGTGGGGATGGGCGTGGCGGCCGTGCTCCTCGCCGCGGGCTTGCTGCCGGCCCTGTGGCACGGCGACTGGGCACCCGGGCGCGGCTCGCAGCGGGCGGCGCCCCCGGTGGTCGAGCAGGTCAGATCGCTGCTCGCCGCCGAGGGCGACGAGGTGGGACGGTTCCGCGCGCTATGGGTGGGTGAGTCATGGGGGCCTCCGGACCTCAGCGCGGCGCGCCCCGTGGGCAGCCACATCGTCACCGGCCCGCGCGGCCAGGTGCTGAGCAACCTGTTCGAGCACGGGTCGGGCCCCGCCTATGGCCAGCTCGCGTCGGTGATCGCATCGATCGAGAACGGGGGGACCGATCGCGGCGGAAGCTTGCTCGGCGCCTTCAACATCCGGTTCCTCGTCGTCGAACGCTCGCCCGAGGCCGAGCCGTGGCTCGATCAGGGTGACCTCGCCGTGGTTCGGACCGAGCCCGCCTATCTCCTGCTCGAGAACGAGGCGGCCCTTGCCCGCGTCGGCGTCTATCCCGAGCTACCGGGCGCGGCCCGGGCGATCCAAACCGGCGATCCGGCTCGTGCTGTGGGTCCGGCGGAGCCTGCCACCGCCGTCGCCGAGCCGCGCGCCCCCCACCGGTACGAGGGGGGTGAGGTCGGTGGGCCGGGCGTGGTGTTCGCCGCCGAGGCCTACGACCCGGCGTGGCGCGCCGCGCTCAACGCCGACCAGCTCGAGGCGGTCGACGGGGGCTGGGCGAACGCGTTCGCCATCCCTTCCGGAGCACGCGGCGACCTGTCGGTCGCCGTGCCGCGGTCGGTGGGGCAGGTGCTGTGGTTGGTGGTGATGGCTCTGGCGTGGATCGTCGTCCTCGGGGCTTCGTTCTCGCGTCGCCCGATCTCGCCAGCAGGACGGGGGCGACGATGAGGCGCGCCGGCCCCATGTCGCGCGATGCGGTCTTCGCGGCCGTCCTCGTGGGCGGGCTCGCTCTAGGTCTCGTCGCCGACGCATCCTCGCGCGACCTCGACCCTCCCGGGCTCGAGCCGCCGCCCGGGCGGTACTCGGTCACTTCGCTGCACTGCGTGCCCCCTCTGAAAGGACTCGACGCCCGGGGGACGGTAAGCGTCGCGTCCACCACCCCCGCCCAGAGCATCGAGGTCGTCACCGCGCCGTCGGCCACGCCCGCGGCCCTCCTCCCCGAGAGGACCGTGACCCAACGACAAGGGCCCGAACCCCTCGAGGTGGTCGGCTACGGAGGTGCGCCCGCCGCGAGCGCGACGGTCGATACGGCAAGCCCCGAGGGGTCCGGAGCCGCCGCGTGCGCGGACCGGGCGTCCACCGAGTGGTACTTCGCCGAGGGGTCGAGCGAGCTTGGCTTCGACCAGCGTTACGTGATCCATAACCCGTTCCCCGACGAGGCCGTGGTGAGGGTGACGATGTACACACCCGATGGTGCCAGCGTGAAGGCCAACCTCGACGACGTCCCGGTGCCGGCGCGGTCCTGGGTCGAGCTACGCGTCAACGACTTCGTTCGCCTCCAGCCGCTGCTGGCCGCCAAGATAGAGGTCGTCGAGCGCGGGCGGGTCGTCGCGTGGCGGGTACTCGCGGCCCACTCCGATGACCAGCCTGCCGGCGTGCAGCTGGCGCTGGGCGCCCGTGAACCTTCGCTGACCTGGTACTTCCCCGACGGGGAGGTCGGCGCCGGTTTCGACGAGCGCATCGCGATCGTGAACCCGAGCACCGAGGAGGCGATCGTCAACGTCTCGCTCGGCACGGGTGTCAAGACGGTCCAGCCACCGAAGCTGTTCGGGCTCGAGATCCCGCCCGGTTCGGCGCGCCGCGTGTCCTTGCCGAACGCCCTGGCCGGACGTCAGCGGAGCCTTGGAGGTGTCAGCGCGGTCGTGTCCTCCTCCAACGGGGTTCCCGTGGTGGCCGAACGGACGGTGTGGTACTCGACCGACGCCCTGAGGGGGGTTGCGTCCGAGGTCGGCGCGCCGGACACCGCGCTGGAGTGGATCGTCGGGCCCCCGGTCGCCATCGCCGCCAGGGACTCGGTGATCGTCTTCAATCCCGGCACGGCGGCGGTGACCGTGGACGTCGCGGTCTACCCGGCCGACGGTGAGGCCCGAAGGCGCGCCGGGATCTCGGTCCCCATCGGAGCCCGCGTGGAGATCCCTCTGATGGAGCTGACGCACGGGCGTCCCGTTGTCGTCGCGGTCAGCGCCAGCGGCGGTGTGGTCGTGGAGCGCGTCGCCTATTCGGAGGAGACCGAGGACCCGGCGGCGCTCATGGGGGTTACGCGGACCGGGCGGTGACCCACTCGGGGGTCCGTCCCGCATAGGCCCGCGAGGCATCGACGAACGCCTCGAACAGGCGTAGCTGGGTCGGGTCGTGCTCCACCATGGCCTCGGGGTGCCACTGCACACCTACCACCCACGAGTAGCCTGTCGCCACGACCCCTTCCAGGACGCCATCGGGAGCCCACGCGACCTCCTCGAGCTCCGGCGCGACGTCCAGGAGGCCCTGATGATGGCTCGTGTTCACCGCCACCCGGGTCGATCCGAGGGCCTCGGCCAGGAGGTCAGACCCGGCCAGGTCGACATCGTGCGCCGGCGTCGGCGCCGGCCTGCCCGTGTCGTGCTCGAGCCGTCCCGGGCGGTCGGCGAGGTGCTGGTCCAGGGTCCCCCCAAGGTGCACGTTGAGGAGTTGCATGCCGTGGCAGATCGCCAAGACGGGCAGGTCCCGGCGCAACGCCTCGTCCAGCAAGGTCAGCTCGTAGCGGTCGCGGCGCTCGCTGACGTTCTTGGTCTTGGGGTGTAACTCGGCCCCGTACAGGGCCGGGTCGATGTCGCCTCCGCCGGGGAGGACCAGCCCGACCGCTCCCTCGAGCGACGACGGGTCGAGAGGATCGACACCGGTGGTGACATCGAGATCGCGGGGCGCGTCCTCGGTGGGCACGAGCTCGAACGTGGAGAAGATCCGGGGGGCCCCTCCGGCGGCCGCTACGGCGCGCGCGTACGACAGGGGTAGTCGGGCGTGCCCTTTCCGCCACTGACCCACCACCACCACGTGGCCGGACGGGGCTCGTCGGCTCCCTTCCGTGGTATCCAAGGCCGAGATCACGTCCTCCTAGATCGTGGGTTTCCTATGTCCGATGGTATGCGCTTCGAAACGCTCGCCATCCACGCCGGCCAAGATCCCGATCCGAGTACCGGCGCGGTGATCCTTCCCATCCATCAAACAACGACCTATGCCCAGGAAGCGGTAGGTGCGCACCGCGGATTCGAGTACTCGCGTACCGACAATCCGACCCGTAGGGTTGTGGAGACGTGTCTCGCGGCTCTGGAGGGGGCGCCGCACGCGCTCGCCTTTGCCTCGGGGATGGCCGCCACCACCACGCTGGCTCTGACGGTGGAGACCGGTCAGCGGGTTGTGATCCCCGACGACGTCTACGGCGGCACCTACCGGCTGTTCGCGAAGGTCCTGAGTCAGATGGGCGTCGCCTTCGAGGCCGTCGACATGACCGACCTCGACGCCGTTCGGGCATCGCTCGAACGACCCACCGCCCTAGTGGTGATCGAGACGCCTACCAACCCGACGCTCAAGGTCCTGGACATCGCGGCGATCGCGGGTCTGGGCCGAGCCGCCGGGGCGGTAGTGGCCGTCGACAACACGTTCGCCACTCCCTTCATCCAGCGCCCGCTCGAGCTGGGGGCCGACGTCGTGATCTATTCCGCCACCAAGTACCTCGGTGGCCACTCCGACCTCGTCGCGGGGTCGCTGGCCACTCACGACGATGACTTGGCCGAGCGGCTGCGGTTCCTTCAGAACGCGGTCGGGGCGATCCCGGGCCCGTTCGACTGCTGGCTCCTCCTGCGCGGGCTGAAGACGCTGGCGCTGCGCATGCGCGCCCATTGCGCCGGGGCCGCGTTGGTCGCCGGACGGCTGGCCGAGCACCCCGCGGTCCGGGCGGTCCATTACCCGGGCCTCGAGGGCTCGGCGGGCCACGATCTAGCGACGCGCCAGATGGCGGCCGCCGGCGAGCCGCTCTATGGGGGCATGGTCGCGATCGAGGTCGAGTCCGAGGAGCGGGCGCTGAAGGTGTGCGAGCGGACCGAGCTGTTCTTCCTCGCCGAGTCCCTCGGGGGCATCGAGTCGCTGATCGAGCACCCCGCCCGGATGACCCACATGAGCGTCGCCGGCACTCGCCTGGAGGTCTCTCCCGCGCTGATCCGCCTGTCGGTCGGCATCGAGCACCCCGACGACATCGTCGCCGACCTCCACGCCGCGCTCGCCTAGGCCCCCGGCAACGGCTCTAAGCGTCCCTACGACGTTAGGTCGGCCTCGGCCTCGGGCTCGACGCCCTCGATCGGTTCGACCGGCGGTTTGCCCTCCTCCCGGCGCCAGATGCTGAACGCCGCCACGGACGCGACCAGCCACGCGAGCCCGAGCGCGTATCCCGCGAGCACGTCGGTGACGTAGTGCACCCCCAGGGTCAAACGGGACGCCCCGACCAGAACGGCCAGCATCACCGTGCCGGCGAGGACCGGGCGACGCCACCGGGGCGGGACGACCGGAAGGAACACAAGCAGTAACGCGCCGTAGAACACTACCGAGTTCAGGGCGTGACCCGATGGGAAGCTCTGGCCGAACCCCTGCGCTATCGGGTCGTCGTGGACCGGCCGGGGACGGTCCACGATCTCCTTGACAAGGTTGCTCAGCACCTGGCCGCCGGGGGCCGTCGCAAGGAGGAAGCCGACCAGCCGGCGGCGCCCGACCGTCCACAGGCGCACGCTCGCGACGAGCAGCAGGGGATAGACCCAGATCGACAGCCCTAAGAAGCTCACGACCTTGGATACCGGCACGACGCCCGGGGTATCGAGTGCGAACCGGTGCAAGCGTTCGGCCGTGACCGCGTCGAACCGGGTCAACGGGCCGTCGGTTCGGACCTGTGCGAGCAAGAGCCCGAAGGGGATCGCTACGAGCAGGATCGAGATGGCGAACAGCGTCAACCGCAGGCCGTAACGGCCGGCCGGGTCGAAACGTTCCCGTAGCAGCGCGGGAAGGTAGCTCCTCACACGTAGAGTCTGCACCCCCATGGCGACCTCGGAACGAACGAAGAAGGTCGTCCTGGGGGCCGCAGCAGCACGCGTCGTCCTGGGCCTGGTGGCGATACCCCTGGCACCGCTGCTGTACGAAGACCATTTCCTCGTGCTCGTCTTGCTGCGCCCCACCAAAGAGGTCTTCCTCGCAGGGGGCTACCTCGTCAGGAACGGCGATCTGCGGTGGGTCGAGCTCTTCGCGGCGCAGATCCCGCTGGCGGTTCTGGGGGTCTGGCTGTTCTTTTTGATGGGGCGTCTCTACGCGCGCGAGATCTCGTCGGGGAAGATGCCGCCCCTGGCGCAGCGGATCCTCAAACCCGACAAGGTCAAGAAGATCCAGGGCATCCTGGAGAGGCGCGGAGCGAAGTTGGTTTTCCTCGGCCGGCTCGCGGTGCTGTCCTCGGCCACGGTGGCTGCAGCAGCGGGGTCGTCGGAGATGGACGAGCGGAGGTTCCTACCGGCCGACGGAGCGGGAAGCATCGCGTCGTTCGCCGAGGCCGCCGGCGCGGGCTACGTGCTCGGAGAGGCGTACGAGCGCAGCGGCCCGTGGCTCACCGTCGTCGGGTTCGTCGCGCTGGCAGCGTTCGCCATCCTGCTGGGGCACTACCTCAAGAAGAGCTAGCCGTCCGGGGCCGGCACGAAGATCGCCAACGGACGGTCACCCTTGGTGACGCGGAACTCCTCGGAACCGTCGAAGGTCTCACCGTCGCGCGCCAGCCGGATGGGACCCTGGAGGGACCGCACGTGGAGCTCCTCCATCAACCGCTGGGAATAGACGCGGCAACGGCCGAGGCGCCCGGTGAGCACCGACGCGATCAGACGCGTGCGCGCCCATGGCGACGTACCATCGACGATGCGCACGTCGAGCTGTCCGTCGTCGAGACGCTCTCGCCAGCTCGGAGCGAACCCGCTGGGGTGATACCGGCAGTTGCCGATGAACGCGAGCCACACGCGGCGGGGCCTCCCGTCGAGCTCGACCTGCACAGGTTCCGAATCCCGGAGCACGTTCCACAGCGCGATCACGACCGCCGGCCACTTGCCGAGCTTGCCCTCGAGCTTCTCGCGTGCGTCGACGAGCTCGACGTAGCTCCCGAAGCTCGCGGTGTTGAGGAATGCCCGGTTGTCGATGAGGCCCACATCGACGGAGATCGCGTGTCCCGACTCGACCGCCCGCGCCGAGTCCTCGATCGAGTCCAATCCGAGGTCGCGCGCCAGGTGGTTGAGCGTTCCTCCGGGGATAACCGCGAGAGGTTTCCCGGCGTCGATCGCGACCTGCGCCGCACAGTTGATCGAGCCGTCTCCCCCGACCACACCGATCGCGTCCGAGCGGTCGACCGCACCGTCCAGGAACCTGCGGAGCTCGCTTCCGTCGTCCACGTCGATCGACGCAAGCTCCGCCTTCGGCAAGACCTGTTGGAGGCGAACCTCTGAGTCCTCGGCCGAGCCGGCCGCCCGATTGATCGCGATCGTCAGCCCCTCGCCGCCGCGCAGGGCCGGCGCTTCCTTCCCCTGATGGCTGCGGCGTACCTCGGCGGGCTCGCGCGGCGCGACCGGCCAGAACGCGGCCGTCGCCCCGGCGATCGCGCCTCCGATGGCGACGCCGGTGCAGGTCTCGACGAGGTCGTGGTGGTCGCCTTCGATCCGCTGCCACCCGACCACGGCGGCGGTGACGGACAGGGGGATGGTCAGCTCGGGGATCTCCTGCACCACGCCGGCCGCGAACGCGGTCGCCGAGGACGCGTGGTTCGACGGGAACCAGCCGACTTTCCGTCCGCCGAGCGCCCGCTCGATCCCATGCAGAAGCGCAGCCGACAAACCCACGGACAGCAGCCCACGCAGGGCCGCGCGCCGCATGAAGCGGTTGCCGGTCGCCCACATGACGGCTCCGGCCGCCAGCCACAGCTTCGAGCGGTCGGCGGCGGTCCCGAGTCGCTCGAGGGCCTCGTCGCGCGCGCTCCGTCTCCTAAGGACGTTCTTCATCTCGACGCCACCATAGTGGCCGTCATCCCTGGTCATGCCATCGCTCCGGCGCGTACATTGAGGCCCGTGACCATCTGCCCGAATTGCCGCGAGGAGAACCCGGAACGAGCGAAGTTCTGCCTGAGCTGTGCGACGCCGCTGGCCGAAGCCTCGCTGCCGCGCGCGACCCGCAAGACGGTGACGGTCGTCTTCTGCGACGTGACCGGTTCGACGCGCTTGGGTGAGCAGCTCGATCCGGAGACCCTTCGAGGCGTCATGGGCCGCTATTTCGACGCGATGCGAACTGTCATCGAGAAGCACGGCGGGACGGTCGAGAAGTTCATCGGCGATGCGGTGATGGCCGTGTTCGGCATCCCGACCCTGCACGAGGACGATGCGCTCCGGGCGGTGCGAGCTGCAGTCGATATGCGCGACGCGCTGGCAGATCTGAACCAGCAGCTCACGAGCGAGCGTGGGGTCGCGATCGAAGTGCGGACCGGGGTCAACACGGGTCAGGTGGTCGCCGGCGACCCCGCGGCAGGACAGGCGCTCGTCACCGGCGACGCCGTGAACGTCGCCGCTCGCCTGGAGCAGGCAGCGCGGCCCGGCGAGACGCTCATCGGCCTCGACACGTATCGCCTCGTGCGGGACGCGGTGGAGCTCGAGGAGATCGAAGCTCTTGCGCTGAAAGGCAAGAGCGAGCCCGTTCCCGCGTACCGTCTCCTCGCGGTTCGAGCCGACGTCGAAGGCTTCGCGCGGCGACTGGACGCGCCGCTGGTCGGCCGGGACTACGAGGTCGGGCTTCTCCGCCAGGCGTACGAGCGTTCGGTGCGGGAGCGTTCGTCACACCTCTTCACCGTGCTCGGGGCTGCCGGTGTGGGGAAGTCGCGGCTCACGACCGAGTTTCTCAGCGCGGTGGACGGCGAGGCGCTCGTTATCCAGGGCCGTTGCCTGAACTATGGCGAGGCGATCACGTTCTATCCGGTGCGTGAGGCGGTCAAGCAAGCGGCCGGGATCGGCGAGGAAGAGTCGCTCGGCGAGGTCCTTGCCAAGCTAGAGAAGCTCGTGCTCGACGAAGAGGACCGCGTCGCGATCTCCGAGCAACTGGCGCAGATGATGGGATTCTCCGAAGGCGCCGCATCGACCGAGGAGATCTTCTGGTCGGTCCGCCGTCTGTTCGAGGCCCTGGCCCGGGAGCGACCTCTCGTCGTCGTGTTCGACGACATCCACTGGGGCGAGCCGACCTTTTTGGATCTCATCGAGCACATCGCCGATCTAGCGCGCGACGCGTCGATCCTCTTGTTGGTCGTGGCTCGCCCGGAGCTGCTGGACCTGCGACCCGGGTGGGCGGGAGGCAAGCTCAACGCGACGTCGATCCTGCTCGAGCCGCTTAGCGAGGCGGAGGTCTCCCAGCTTGTCGTGCACCTGCTGGGCGAGGTCGAGCTGGCAGCCGACGTCAAGGATCGCATCACGACCGCCGCGGAAGGCAATCCCCTGTTCGTCGAGCAGATGCTGGCGATGTTGTTGGACGAGGAAAGGATCCGCCGGTCCAACGGGTCGTGGGTGGCAGTGGGGGATCTCTCCGAGATCGCGGTGCCGCCGACAGTGCACGCGCTCATCGCCAGCCGTCTGGATCGTCTCGGCACCGAGGAACGCCAGGTGATCGAACGGGCATCGGTCGTGGGAAAGGTGTTCTACCGGGGCGCGATCGCAGAGCTCTCTCCACCGGACCAGCGGTCGCACCTGTCGGACCGGCTCATAGGTCTGGTGCGCAAGGAACTGATCCGCCCGGAGCGCGCCGAGTTCGCCGGTCAGGACGGGTTCCGCTTCCGTCACGTGCTGATCAGGGACGCGGCCTACGACGCGATGCCCAAACAGACGCGCGCCGAGCTGCACGAGCGCTTCGCGGGGTGGTTCGAGGGCCTCGTCGGAGATCGCATCGCCGAGTACGAGGAGATCGTGGGTCACCACCTCGAGCAGGCCTACCTCTACCGGCAGGAGCTCGGGCCGTCGACCGCCGAGCACAAGGCGATCGGTGAGCGTGCGGGTCGGCGATTGGCGCGCGCGGGCCACCGGGCATTCACCCGCGGCGACATCCCGGCGGCGACGAAGCTGCTCGGGCGAGCGATCGAGGTCACCTCGGACGAGCTGGTGAGCGCGCATCTGCAGCTGGACCTGGCGGAGGCACAGATAGAGGCGGGGGACTTCAGCTCGGCCGCACGCGCTGTCGATGCGGTCGAGGCGGGAGCCGGTGGCGACGCGTCTGTCCGGGGGCGGGCCCAGGTGCTGGCGGCATCCGTCCGGCTCCAGGTCGCGTCATATGGCGCCGTCGACGACCTCGAACCGGTGGTTCAAGCGTTGATCCCGAGTCTCGAGGAGGTCGGCGATCACAGGACCTTGGCCAAGGCGTATCGGATGCTGGCAACGATAGCCAACCTACGGTGCGATGCCGCGGCGCTCCGCCGGTGGTCCGAACGGGCGCTAGAGCACGCTCGTATCGCGGGAGACGCATGGGAGGAGTCCGAATCCATCCCCTGGATCGCGATGAGCCGGGGGATGGGGCTCACCCCGCTGGATGAGTGCAACGCGCTGCTCGAGGACCTCCTCGACGGTGCGCACGGCCAGCCGAAGCTGACCGCGCTGTTGGGGTTCGGGCTCGGCGAACACCTCATCAGGTCCGGCAGGATGAAGGAGGGGGTTGAGCTGCTAGACGCCAGCCGGGCCGCAATGCGCGACATGGGGATGACGCTCTGGTGGGCCGCGACCTCGATAGGGGCGGGGGCGGTCATGCTCGACGCGGGGGATCTCGACAGGGCCGAAGCCGCGTTGCGCGAAGGGTACGGGGTGCTCGCGAAGGCGGGCGAGAAGGCCTTCCTCTCCACGGTCGCGTCGACCTTGGGCGCCGTGTTGTACGAGCAGGGGCGCTGGGACGACGCGCTGGAGTTCGCGCTGATCGCCCGGGAGGCCGGCGCGAGCGACGACCTCTTCACGCAGGTCGAGGCGGATACGGTCGAGGCGATGGTCCTGGCACGGAAGGGCCGTCTCACCGAGGCAGAAGGTCTGGCGCGCGCCGCCGTTGCACGCGGCGCGCCATCGGACTACATGGCGATGCGAGCCGATCCCCTGGTGGCGCTCGGCGAGGTCCTGGCCCTGGCCGGGAAGCGTGATGAAGCCGCCGCCTCTCTGGCGCAGGCCCTCGAGCTCTATCGAGCCAAGAAGGATGTCCTCATGACGGCGAAGGTCGCGAAGAGGCTGGCCGACCTGACATCCGGGTAGCGAGCTCAGAGCCCCTGGTGGGCCAGGAACTCGAGCAGGTCGGCGCGGCTCAGAACCGCGGTCGGGGTCGCGCCCTCGGCGACAACCACGGCCTCCGCGCCGCGTGACAGGTCGGCGAACATCTCGTCCACCCCGGAGGTCGATTGCACGACCGGGAGCGGCGGGTCCATCACCTCCGCGACGTCGCGTTCGATCGCGTCGCGGTCGCGGAAGACCCGGTCGAGGAGGCTCCGCTCGTGGATCGAGCCCACGATCTCGGCGAGGTCCGTAGGCGTGGCGGTCTTGGCGACCGGTACCTGCGAGATCCCGTACTCCTGCAGGATAGTGATGGCCCGCCCGACCTTCTCGTGGGACGGGACCGCCACGAGGTCCGGGATCGTCCCGCCGATCCGGCGCTTCTCGGTCATCACGGCCCCGATGCGGGCGGACGTCCCGGGACGGTCGAGGAACCCGTGCTCGCGCATCCACGCGTCGTTGTACAGCTTGGAGAGGTAGCTCTTGCCGGAGTCGGGCAGGATGACCACCACGACGTCGTCGGGGCCGAGGCCGGCCCCGATCTCGAGCGCCGCCCACACGGCGGTCCCGCCCGAACCGCCCAGGAGCACACCCTCCTCGCGGGTGACCCGGCGCGCCGTGAGGAACGAGTCCTTGTCCGAGACCGCCACCCAACGATCGACGACGTCGCGGTCGAGGGTGTCGGGCCACGACTCCTTGCCGATGCCCTCCACCAGGTAGGGACCGACCTCGTCGCTCGTGAAGATCGACCCTTCCGGGTCGGCGCCGACGACCACCAGGTTGGGGTTCCGCTCCTTTAGATAGCGGCCGGCTCCGGTGATGGTGCCGCCGGTGCCGACGCTCACGACGAAGTGGGTGATGCGTCCCTCGGTCTGGTCCCAGATCTCAGGTCCCGTCGAGTCGTAGTGGGCTTGCGGGTTGGCCTCGTTGTGGTACTGGTTCGGCTGGAACGCGCCGGGGATCTCCTCGGTCAGGCGATCCGCCACGCGGTAGTACGACTCGGGGGACTCCGGTGGCACCGCGGTCGGGGTTATCACGACCTCCGCCCCGTAAGCGCGGAGCAGACCGACCTTCTCCTGGCTCATCTTGTCGGGCATCGTGAAGATGCACCGGTAGCCTTTGACCGCGGCGGCGATCGCAAGGCCCACGCCGGTGTTGCCGGAGGTCGGCTCGACGATCGTCCCCCCCGGCTGGAGCTTTCCGGCCGCCTCGGCTGCTTCGATCATCGTGATGCCGATCCGGTCCTTCACGCTGCCGCCGGGGTTCAGCATCTCCAGCTTCCCGAGCAGCACGCACGGTAGCTCGGCCCCCACCCGGCTCATGTGCAGCAAGGGCGTGTGACCCAGGGCATCGAGGAGCGAGCGGTGGAAGTCCACCTCGTCATCGTTCAACACCCCGGGCCCGACCGCAACCGGGCCCCGACCGCAAACCGGCGGCAACCACAGGTGCCGGTCGGGCGTCTGAGGGTAGGGATATCGAGAGGGATCCGGGTACCTCGGACCGCTCAAGTAGCATCAAGCGCTCGTGGGAGGAGACGGCATGGTGCCAGGCAAGGCGAACGGCGACCTGATCGCGGACGGGCGGCGGTCTCGTTGGCCGCGCCCGGGCCGCCGCACCGCGATCGCGATCGCGGTCCTCTTCGGCCTCGCCCTCGTCGGCGCCGCGGGCGTCTCCTATGCAGGCTACGACTACTCACAGGACTACGAGGGGCGGATCCTGCCCCGCACGCGGATCGCCGGCGTCGATGTCAGCGGGATGACTCCCGAGCAGGCGCTCGAGGAGGTGCACGCCGCGATCCGGCCGCAGCTGACCCGCCGGATCGAGGTGACCTGGGGCGAGCGTTCGTGGACGGTCACCCCCAAGAAGCTCGGGGCTCGCAACGACGCCGCCGCGGCGGTGGAGGCAGCGCTGAGCGCAAGCCGCCAGACGACGTTCTTCCAGAAGGCCAAGATGCGGGTGCTCGGCGACGAGCTCAGCTTCGAGCGCGACATCGCGATCACCTATCCTCGCCAGGGCGCTCGCGGCTTCATCGAGGGCCTGGCCTCGAACATCGACCAGGAGGCGCGCGACGCGTCCATCGATTACTCGACCGGATGGGTCGAGATCGCCCCCGAGCGGACCGGCCAGCGCGTGCTCGTGGACCGCAGCCGCGCCGCCCTGCTCAGGGCCCTGCGGACCGGGGACTCGAAGGTGCAGCTCGCGGTCGACGAGCTCGAGCCCGAGGTCACCACGGACTCGTTCGACCAGATCCTGCTGCTGCGGATCGGCGAGAACAAGCTCTATCTCTACGACGACGGGGCCATAACCCACGAGTGGCCGGTGGCCACCGGCCAGCCCGAGTACCCCACTCCGACGGGCCAGTACTACATCACCGAGAAGCGGTACATGCCCACCTGGGTCAACCCCGACCCCGAAGGATGGGGCGCGTCGATGCCGGCCGAGATCCCGCCGGGGCCCGGCAACCCGCTGGGGACGCGGGCGCTCAACTGGTCCGCCGACGCGATCCGCTTCCACGGCACCAGCGCCGACTACTCGATCGGGTACAACGCGTCGCACGGGTGCGTCCGCATGCACATGTCCGACGTCGAGCAGCTCTACGACCTCGTCGAGGTGGGGACGCCGATCGTCTCGATAAACGTCGGCTCGATGAAGCCGCTCTACGAGTCGGGCCCGGACCCGATCCTGGTCGAGGGAGACGCCGAATAGCCTTACCACGGTGAGCTCACGTCTGCCGGCCGGTGGCGCACCGCCCCCGACCCCTCCTCCACCGACCCCGTTTCCGCCTCCGCCGAGCTTCGGTGAGCAGGACCGGCGCCTGTCGTACGCGAGCTACCTCCAGCTCGACCGTCTCCTCGAGCTTCAAGAGCTGTTGTCCGAGCCGCCGGCGCACGACGAGTTGCTGTTCATCGTCGTCCACCAGGTGTACGAGCTGTGGTTCAAGCAGGTCGTCTTCGAGCTCGAGACGATCCGGGATGCGATGGACGAAGACGACGTGCATCGCGCCCGGCACCTCCTCGAACGCGTCCACGCGATCGAGCGGGTGATGATCGAGCAGATCGAGGTGCTCGAGTCGATGTCGCCCCAGGCGTTCCTCGCGTTTCGCTCGCATCTCGCCCCCGCCAGCGGCTTCCAGTCGGTCCAGTTCCGCGAGGTCGAGTTCATCTCGGGGTGCAAGGATCCGGTCTACCTCGAGCGGATCGATCTCGGCGCGCCGGAGCGCGAACGCTTCGAACGGCGCCTCGCCGAGCCGACCCTGTGGGACGCGTTCTGCGCCCTGCTCGTCCGGCGAGGCCTGCCGATGCCGGACGACGAGGCTGCGCGCCGCGAGAGCCTCCTCGAGATGGCGCGCGACCGTGCCCGGTTCGTGCAGGAGTTCTATCTGTCGGAGGCGCTCCTCAGCCACGACGAGCTGTTCGCCTTGTGGCGCCATCGCCACATCCTCATGGTCGAGCGCCAGATCGGCTCCAAGACGGGGACCGGAGGCTCGACCGGTGCGTCCTACCTCCGGACCACCCTGGACAAGCGCTTCTACCCGGAGCTCTGGGCGCTCCGCAGCTACCTGTAAGAGCGCGAAAGTTTCTCGGCGGCCGGGCTTGCACGGCAGGGCGAGCGCGCGATACGCTCTGCCCGTACCCCGTAGAGATGAGTAGGCCTCGGCCGAAAGTCACTGCGGGGTACATTCGCTTTCGGCCTCTGGCACGCCTGAGCCGCACTCGCGTTGCCGCGGCGCGGGCCGGCCCGCCGTCGATCTGACCAGGACGGCAGGCCCGCACTCCGCTCCCCAACCCTCATCCCGAAGTCGAGAGGTGCGGCCGAGTTACAAAACCTTGCTTAGGTACGGAATCATTACCTAAGGCCCGGGCCCCCGGGTCGGCGTCATGGGTCGGCGGGTCTGAGACTTGGAGCGAAGAATGCTCAGCAGGAGGGCATCGAGAGCGTCGTGCCGGGGTTGGCGCGGCTCTCGAGGATGACCGTCACCCACAGCGCGCCATCGGAGTCCTTCTTGGTCCCTATCCCTACCCGAACGAAGTCGGGTTCGAGGATGTTGCGCCGATGCGCTTGTGAATCCATGAACGCGGCGTGGAGCGAGCGGGGGCTCCCGCCCATCCCGACGTTCTCCCCGAGCACGCGCCAATTGGTTACACGCTTCGACAGCTGGTGGTCGGGCGAATGGCGCAGCACGCCGTCCTTGACCAT
>JBHENN010000059.1:0-5516 GCA_046262015.1 Actinomycetota bacterium
AAGGTCGAGGGCATCGACGAGACCCAACTCGACGATCAGAGCCACATCGAGGATGACGATCGCCTCGGTGTGACGCAGTCTCTCCAGCGCGGCGGCGATCTCTTCGAGGATCGGCGGATGCACGATCGCGTTCAGCGCCGCGAGCTTGTCTCGGTCGGCGAATACGATATCCGCAAGGCGCCTGCGGTCGATGTTCAAGGAATGCGCGGCCAGGATCTGTCGTCCGAACTGATCGACGAGCGAATGCCAAGTCCGGGTCCCCGGACGGACCACGTCGCGACCGATCTGGTCGGCGTCGATGACCTGGGCGCCCTTCTCGGCCAGCAACGCCGCGAGTGTCGATTTGCCCGAGCCGATGCCGCCGGTCACGCCCACGACGAACACGCGGAACCTCCCGCTAGGTGCCTCGCCGTTTCATGTCCTCGACGATCGACTCGATCGATTCGTCTCCTTCCGGAGCGGGGGCTGCGTCGGTTGTCTCGGCGACCGCGTCCTCCCCCTCTGCGAGGTCGGCGGCCGGTTCTTCGACCACAGACTCCTCGACCGCGGCGCTCGGAGCGGTGCCGAAATCGTCGAGCGCGTCCTCTCCCGCGGGAACGGCATCGGCCGCGACGAGAGACTCCTCTGCCTCGTCGGGGTCGGTTTCGAGCTCGAACTCGGCCTCGGGCTGTGCCTCCGGCTCGGGCTCAACCTCGGGCGCCTCGGCCGTCTCCGGTTCGGGGGCGCGGTCTCCGAGCTCGAGGCCCGGCTCGAGAGACCCGCGCAGCGCCTGCTTGCGCGAGAGGCTGATGCGGCGACGGTCGAGGTCGATGTCGATGATCTTGATCTCGACCAGGTCGTGGACGCTGATCTCGTCCTCGGCCCGCTCGACGTGATGGTCGGCGAGCTCCGAGATGTGCACCAAACCTTCGATCGCGTCGTCGACCTCGACGAACGCACCGAACGGGACGAGCTTGGTGACCCGGCCCTCGATCACGTCGCCCACGTTGTGGCTGCGCGCGAACTGGCGCCACGGGTCTTCCTGGGTGGCTTTGAGCGACAGCGACACGCGCTCGCGTTCGAGGTCCACGTCGAGCACCTCGACCCTCACCTCCTGGCCGACGTCGACGACCTCGCTCGGATGGTCGACGTGCTTCCACGAGAGCTCGGAGACGTGCACCAGACCGTCCACTCCACCGAGGTCGACGAAGGCTCCGAAGTTGACGATCGAGGACACGCTGCCGACACGGACCTCACCCTTGGTCAACGAGTTCAGGAACTCGTGGCGCTGCTCGGCCTGGGACTCCTCCAGGAACTTCCGGCGGGACAGGACCACGTTGTTCCGGTTCCGATCGAGCTCGATGATCCGGCACTCGAGCTCCTTGCCGACGTAGGGCTGAAGGTCCCGCACCCGGCGCATCTCAACCAACGAAGCGGGGAGGAACCCGCGGAGACCGATATCGAGGATCAACCCACCCTTCACGACCTCGATCACGGGGCCGGTGACGGTCTCGTCCTTGGACTTGATCTCCTCGATCTTGCCCCACGCACGCTCGTACTGAGCCCTCTTCTTCGACAGGATCAGTCGGCCGTCGGCATCTTCCTTCTGGAGGACGAGCGCCTCGACCTGATCGCCCACCGACACCACCTGCGACGGGTCGACGTCGTTGCGGATAGAGAGCTCGCGCGAGGGGATCACGCCCTCGGACTTGTACCCGATGTCGAGGAGCACCTCGTCCTTGTCGATCTTCACGATCGTCCCGGCGACGAGATCGCCCTCGTCGAACGGCTTGATGGTGGCCTCGATGGCCGCCATCAGCTCGTCCTGGGACTCGAAGACGTCGTTCTCGACGATCACGCCCCCGGCATAGGTCTCGCCGGAGGTGGAGGGGGCGGTTCGGGTGATGACGCCGCCGCTGCCGTCGGGCAGGGTCTCCTCAGCCGAGCCGGAGCCCGGGGCCGGGGCTTGAACAGCCCCGTCTTGCTGTGTCGTCACTCGCTGGGTTCCTCCTTACAGACATCGACCCCCGTCAAGGGGGCCGGGCGAGTATAGAGGGCGCTCGCTACCTGCTCAAATGCACCATCGGGTCAGCCCTTGGCGTCGGCCCAGCTGGCTCCGAAGGAGTGGTCGAGGGCGAGCGGCACCTCGAGCGTGCACACCCCGGACATCTCCCGCTCCACGAGCGCGGCCGCGGCATCCCGCTCGCTCTCGGGCACCTCGAAGACCAGCTCGTCGTGCACCGTGAGGATCATCCTCGTGGCCAGGCCCTCCTCTGCCAGCGCGCGATCGACCGCCAGCATCGCCAGCTTCATCAGGTCGGCGGCGCTCCCCTGGATCGGCGCGTTCAGAGCCTGGCGCTCCCCTATCGACCGCACGCGCGGGTTGCCGCTGCCGAGCTCCGGCAGGTACCGGCGGCGGCCGAACATGGTCGTCGTGAACCCGTCCGCGTAGGCCTGGGTGACCACCTCGTCGAGGAACGATCGCACTCCGTCGAACTGCTCGAAGTAAGCCTCCATGATCTCCCGGGCCTCACCGAGGGGGACGTTCAGGCGCTCCGCGAGCCCCGCCGCGCCCATCCCATAGGCGAGACCGTAGTTGACCATCTTCGCGGCCGACCGATGCTTGACCGTGAGCTCCTCGGGCGCAACGCCGTAGATCCGCACCGCCGTGGCCGAGTGGACGTCCTCGCCCTTGTCGAACACCTCGATCAGGATCGGGTCGCGCGACAGATGAGCCATCACGCGCAGCTCGATCTGCGAATAGTCGACCGAGAGCAAGACGTGGCCCTCCTCCGGAACGAAGGCGCGCCGGATCGTCCTCCCGAGATCCGTCCTGATGGGGATGTTCATGAGGTTCGGGTTGGTGCTGGACAGTCGCCCGGTCGCGGTCGAGGTCTGGTCGTAGGTGGTGTGCAGCCGGCCGTCGCGCGGATCGACCAGCGGCGGCAGGGCATCCACGTAGGTGTTCTTGAGCTTCGCCAGCTCGCGGTACTCGAGGAGCTTCCCCACGAACGGATGCTGGTCGACCAGCGTTTGCAGGGCGCGCGCGTCCGTGGACAGACCCGTCTTCGTCCGGCGCGTGGTCTTGAGGCCCAGCTTGTCGTACAGGAGCACCCGTAGCTGGGTGGGCGACCCGAGGTTGATCTGCTCGCCCGCGAGCTCGTAACACTCCCGTTCGAGCTGGGCGACACGTTCGTTCAGGCCCGTCGCCATCTCGTCGAGGTAGTCGAGATCGATGCGCACGCCGGTCCGCTCCATCCCGGCGAGGACGGGTATGAGCGGGTGCTCGATCGTGCGATAGAGCTCGCTCATGCCTAGGCGCTCCAGCTCCGGTAGGACGGCACGCTCCATCTCCGCCACCGCGAGCGCGCGCAGGCTCGCTCCTTCGGCATCGGTCGTCGGGTCCGGCTCGACAAGGTCGAGCGTCGCCTGGGCCGGCTCGGGCGTCTCCTCGACGACGCCGGCCGACCTCAGCTCCCGACCGGTGTAGCGGCGGGCGACCTCCTCGAGCGCGTAGTTCGGCGCGCCGGGGTCGAGCAGATAGGCCGCGACCTGGGTATCCGTCCGCAGGCCGCGCAGCGTGATGCCTGCGGCCTCGAGCGACAGCAGCACGGCGCGGGCGCCGTGCGCCGTCTTGGGCACCCCCGCGTCCTCCAGGACCGGTCCCAGGACGCCCGCGACCTCCGCCGCGGTGTGCCGCCCCGAGCCGAGCGGGACGAACGCCGTGATCCCTTCGCCCCACGCGAACGCCAGCGAGCGCGGCATGCCTCGGGCCGATGCCGGCACGACATCGATCGCAGCCCCCGACGCGGCCAGCGCGTGCGCCAGCTCTTCCAGGCCCGGCCGGTCGTCCACGACTCGGACGTCGAGCTCGAACGGGGTCCCCTCGCCCGCAGCCGCATCGGGGAGGTCGGAAAGGAGCCGTTCGAGGAGGGTGCGGAACTCCAGCGACACGAAGAGCTCGCGCAGTTCCTCGAGGTCCCACGCCGCCATCCTGAGGTCGTCGAGCCCGACGTCCTCGAGCGGCACCTCCGCGAGCGTCGAGAGCTTCTTGTTGAGCGCCACCTGTTCGGCGTGGTCGGCGAGGTTCTGTGCGAGCTTGGGGGTCTGCTCCGCGGCGTGCGCGACCGCCTGTTCGGCGCTGCCGTACCTCTGGATCAACTTCGCGGCGGTCTTCGTCCCAACGCCCGGAACGCCCGGGAGGTTGTCGGAGTTGTCGCCCTCGAGGGCCTTGAGATCGACGTAGCGCGACGGAGGCACGCCGTAGCGCGCCTCCACCGCCGCCGCGTCCATCTCGACGATGTCCGAGATCCCCCGACGGTTGTAGAGCACGTGGATGTTGTCGTTCACGACCTGGAAGAAGTCCCGATCCCCGGTCACGATCCGGACGTCCACCCCCTCGCGTTCCGAGCACTTCGCCAGGAACGAGATGATGTCGTCGGCCTCGTGGCCGGCCAGACCGTAGGTGGGGATGCGCATCACCCTCAGCACCTCCATGATCAGAGGGAGCTGCGGGCCGAAGGTCTCGGGCGCCTCGCTGCGGTTGCTCTTGTAGTCGGCGTAGACGGCGGTGCGCTCCAGCGGCCCCGCCATGTCGAAGCATGCCGCGATGTGATCGGGCCGTTCATCCTGGAGCAGCTTGATCAGCATGGCCGTGAACCCGTACACCGCGTTCGTGTGCGTACCGTCAGTGGTCTGGAGGTCCTCGGGCAGCGCGTAGTAGGCGCGGAAGGCGAGCGAGTGACCGTCCAGCAAGAGGAGCTTCGGACGGCGCGCGGCCTCGGCGGGGGGCATCTCGGGCGAGCTTACAAGCCGCTCGAAGGCGGAAAGCGCCGCCTTACAATCGATGCGTGAGCCCCACGTCCCCCGACCTCCGATCGCTGAACCCGGCCACGAAGGCGTACCTCGAAGCGGTCTTCGAGCTCGAGGAAGAAGGCCAGCGCATCCTCCAGGCGCGCATCGTCGAGCGTCTCGGGCTCACCCCTGCGACCGTCTCGGAAGGGGTCAAGCGTCTCGTGTCCGAGGGCCTGGTCGAGGTCGAGGGCGGGCGGGACATCTCCCTCACGCCCGAGGGCCGCTCCATGGCCGAAGCTCTCGTCCGTCGCCACCGGCTGGCCGAGCGCATGCTGGTCGACATCCTCGGCATCCCATG
The DNA here is from genome assembly GCA_046262015.1 of Actinomycetota bacterium. Classification (GTDB taxonomy): domain Bacteria; phylum Actinomycetota; class CADDZG01; order CADDZG01; family WHSQ01; genus JBHENN01. Next base: position 5,132 of record JBHENN010000059.1, read on the forward strand.
GCACCTCTGCCACGAGCAAGCGGAGGACTGGGAGAAGGTCATGACCCCGGAGGTGGAGGAGGCCATCCTCGGCAAGCTGTCGGGGGAGCCGACGTGCCCGCACGGCAACCCGATCCCGGGGACCGACTCCGCGATCCCGTGGTCGGAACTCGAGCCCGTGGCCGCCATGGCGGTAGGTGCTGGGGGCCGCCTCACGCGCCTTCTGGAAGATGTCGAGCTCAACCACGACGTGCTGAAGTACCTCGAAGAGCACGACCTCATGCCCGGGCGCGCGCTCGAGCTGGTCGAGATCGCACCCGACGGCACCCGGACCTTGTCGGTGGACGGCCGGCGGGTCGCGCTCGGCAAGACGCTCGCCGGCAACCTCTGGGTGCTGCCGGACCAG
>JBHENN010000060.1:0-25277 GCA_046262015.1 Actinomycetota bacterium
GACCACGACCCGTGGGAGGGGGCCGGTGACGACGTCATCCTCGTCGAGCGGGTGGCGGCCCTCGCCGAGCCGGGCCGGGGCATCCGGGGACCGGCGACCGACCAGCCGCGTCAGAGCATGGTAGAGTTCGTCCGGCGCGCCAGACGTGGCTACGTCTGCGGAGCTCTCACGGGTGGCGCGCCGTGCGGGCGGCTCGGGAGCGCTTCGAGTCGGCGGCCGAGCGCACCACCCCGCGCCGTCTGGCGCTTCTCATGTTCGTTATCGCGGCCGTGTGGGTCGGCCTCGCACGGGTGCTCGACAAGACGTGGCTGGAGGTCGCGCTGGACGCGCTCCCGTACGTGCTCGTGGGGATCGCCCTGTTGCGCACCCGACCCGCGCTCCGGGCGGTCGCCGAACGCATGAAGGGCTACGAGCGGGAGATGGGGTTCGACCCCGACGATCTCACCGGCGACGGAGGCCCGACCGCGATAGCCCTGTGACGTCGGCCGCGCGCCCACCAGCGCACGGCCTCGACCGCGCCCGTCTCTACCTCGTGTCGCCGGCGAGGCTCACCGCCGGCCCTGCGGTGGACCTGATACCCGACCTCGTCGCCGCCGGTGTCGACATCGTGCAGCTCCGCGAGAAAGAGATGGAGGCGGGCGACGTCGTCGCGCACGCGGGTCCTCTCGCCGCGGCGTGCCGAGCTGCGGGCATCCCGTTCGTCGTCAACGACCGCCCCGACATCGCCAGGGCGGTCGAGGCCGACTGTGTCCACCTCGGCACGACGGACCTGCCGGTGGCCGCGGCGCGCCGGGTCCTTCCCCCCGATGCGATCGTCGGACGCTCGAGTCACGTCCGATCCGACATCGAGGACGCCCTCGGCGGAACCGCGGGACCGGTCGACTACCTCGCGGTAGGGCCGGTGTTCGAGACCCCGACCAAGCCCGGGAGGCCGGCCGTCGGGTTGGGCTTGATCGAGCATGCGGCGCACCGCATCGACATCCCGTGGTTCGCGATAGGGGGCATAGACCGGTCGAACCTCGAGCGGGTCCTCGCCGCGGGGGCCCGCCGTATCGTCGTCGTGCGTGCCGTCACGGAGGCGTCCGACCCCCCTGCGGCCGCGGCCGAGCTGAGGGCGTTGCTGGACGCCTCGTGGGGCGAGCCGATCTCCGGGTAACCTCTGCCGCCATGTTCAAGCCTCGCCTCGAGTGGCTGCTCATCGCGTTGCCCGTGGTGGTCTTCCTCGAGGTCACGCATGGACCGCCGGTGTGGATCTTCGCCCTGTCCGCCGTCGGGATCCTGCCGCTCGCGGGCTTGATCGGCCACGCCACCGAAGACCTCGCGGCGCGCTCTGGCCCTCAGGTGGGAGGGCTTCTCAACGCGACCTTCGGCAACATGACCGAGATGATCATCGCCGTGTTCCTGATCCTCCAAGGCGAGCTCGAGGTGGTGAAGGCCTCGATCACCGGCTCGATCATCGGCAACGTCCTGCTCGTCCTCGGCCTTGCGTTCCTCCTCGGCGGGCTCAAGCGCCCGCAACAGAACTTCAACCTGGCGTCCGCCGGCTTGCATGCCGCCTCCCTGGTGATCGCGGTCGTCGCGTTGCTGATGCCGGCGCTGTTCCATCTGTCCAAGGGGGCGACGGAGTTTCGGACCGAGGCCGTCTCGGTGGGCGTGTCGATCGTGCTCGTGACGACCTACTTCCTGAGCCTGCTGTTCTCCTTCAAGACTCACCGGTCGTTGTTCCGCACGACCTTCGACCACGGCGAGCCGAAGTGGTCGCTGCGGCGCGCGCTGGGCGTGCTCGCGGGCGCCACGCTCGGGGTCGCGATGCTGAGCGAGTTCCTCGTCGTGGCGCTCGAGCCCACGGTCGAGGAGTTGGGTCTGTCCAAGCTATTCGTCGGGTTGATCGTCGTACCGATCGTCGGGAACGCCGCCGAGCACTCGTCCGCCATCTTCCTCGCGATGAAGGACAAGATGGATGTGTCGATCGAGATCGCGATGGGCTCCTCGACCCAGATCGCATTGTTCGTGGCTCCGATGCTCGTGTTCGTCTCGTTGCTCGTCGGCGAACCGATGGACTTCATCTTCAGCGGCATCGAGATCGCCGCGGTCGCGTTCTCGTCCGCCATCCTGGCGTTCATCGTCCTCGACGGTCGATCCAACTGGTTCGAAGGCGCGCAGCTGCTCGCGGTGTACGTCATCATGGCGCTGTCCTTCGTCTTCCTCTAGGAGGTCCGCCGTGCCCCGCGCCATCGACTTCCACGTCCACTGCTCGACCGCGGAGTGGTTGAACGGCTCGATCGGGCCGATGCTCGAGGCCACCGCGCGCTACTTCCGCAGCGAGGTGCGCGTCCGCACCGCCGAGGAGATGGCGCAGGAGTACGAGGGATGGGACCTTCTCGGAGTGCTGTTGGCGTGGGACGCGGAGACCGCGACCGGGCTGCCGCCGTTGACGAACGACCGCGTTGCGGAGATCTGCCGCGCGTATCCGCAACAGTTCGTGGGGTTCGCGAGTGTCGATCCGCACAAGCCCGACGCGGTCGACGAGCTCGAGCGCGCCGTCACCGAGCTCGGGCTCCGCGGCCTGAAGATCCATCCGCAGGTGCAGGCGTTCTATCCGAACGACCCATCGTTCGATCCTCTGTGGGACAAATGCGAAGAGCACGCCCTCCCCATCGTCGTCCACGTCGGCCAGACGGGGTTGGGCGCCGGCGTGCCGGGCGGGTCTGGGATCGCGTACGACTACGGCCGCCCGATGCTGATGGACATGGTCGCCGCGCGCCATCCGGGCCTGACCGTGGTGATGGCCCACTTCGGCTACCCCTGGCACCTCGAGGTCCTCGCCAGCGCGATGCACAAGACCAACGTATGGGTCGACCTCTCCGGTTGGAGGCCCAAGTACATCCCCGACGAGGTCAAACGCGACGCGCGCGGCCGGCTGTCCGATCGGTTCGTGTGGGGGAGCGACTACCCGATGCTCGACCCCGGACGCATCCTCGACGAGTTCTCCGAGATGGGGCTCGGCGACAAGGAGGACGACGTGCTGAAGAGCAACGCCGCGCGTCTCCTCGGCATCGACCTCTGACGTCTGCGCCAGAAGGCTCCGCTCGGAGCGCCGGCCTTCGGGCCCGTCCGGGCCCGGTACCATCGAGGTATGGCCACGACCGAAGGGATCACGGGGGAAGCGGGCGCAGTTACGCCCATGGCCGAGACCGCCCTGCCCGACGCGCCGTCGTCCGATGGGACGGCGCGGATCAAGGAGCAGGTCCTCGAAGCGCTCGGGACGGTGGACGACCCCGAGCTCGGCATCGACATCGTCAACCTCGGGCTCGTATACGAGGTCGACGTCAAGGAGTCCGGCGATGTCCACATCGATTTCACGCTCACGACGATGGGCTGTCCGATCGGGCCCATGCTCGACGAGCAGATGAGGGCCGCGACCGCCCACATCCCCGGGATCGGGGAGGTGACCAGCGAGCTCGTGATGTACCCGCCGTGGTCGCCGGAGAAGATGACCCCGCTGGCCAAGTCGGCTCTCGGCTTCGTCTGACCTTAGCGCCGCGCCCGATCTGTCCCGTTATGGGTCCTCTCCGGCCGCGTCGGCGGGTTAGCGCGCCACCGGCCGGGGTACCCTCCGTCTGCCAATGCTTGCCAGGTCCGGCTAGCCCGCAGGCCTGAGGGCTATGCTGGCGAAGACATATAGCAGGATGTTCCGTGCACCACCGATGGGGAGGTTTTCGATGAGGTCTCGACTGCTCAAGGCAGCACCCGTGCTCTTGGCTGCATTGGTAGGCGCGAGCTTGTTCGTCTACTCGCCGGTGGCCGCAGATCCAGTTACGAGCGCGAAAGGCGCGGCCTACGGCGTCTCGTTGACGCCCGGCAACCTGGGCCCCCTCCCGAGCGTGGAAGCAGCGGTGCCTCCGGGCCCCACCGCGGAGGCCTCCGACAGCGTCGTGGAGGTGCCTGCCGCACCGCTGGCCACCTCGTTCACCGCGAACGTCCAGGCCAACGCATCGATCGAGTCGACGATCGACGCCCTGCTCCAATCCACGATGGAGGGACAGGCGGCGGGGCTACCCACCAAGTGGAACGGACGCGGCTACGCGATCACCGAGGATCTCGTCGCGCTGACCGAGCAGCTCAAGGCGGACGTGATCGAGTCGGAAGCGGTCGCGGCGTGCGACAACGGCGACATCGTGTTCGGGAGCGCCGCCCGGATCGTGAACCTGACCCTCGGCACGACCGCGATCCCGGTGCTGAACCCCACGCCCAACCAGGTCTTGCTCGACCAGGCTGGGATCAGGATCGTGTTCTGGGAGACCAACTGGGACCCCGACACCGGCGGGACGACCGACGGCACCAAGACCGTGTTCGCCAACGCGCTGCACGTCACCGCTCCTGGTGGCATCGACCTCGTCGTATCCCACTCCGAGGCGACCGCGGGCGCGTGTGCGGCCCCGAAAGACCTCAAAGAGTGTGAGGACGGGGTCGACAACGACGGCGACGGCAAGATCGACTTCCCGAACGATCCCGGCTGCGAGAGCCCGAAGGACGATGACGAGCGCGACCTGAAGGAATGCGAGGACGGGGTCGACAACGACGGCGACGGCAAGATCGACTTCCCCGCGGACCCGGGGTGCGATAGTCCCAAGGACGACGATGAGACCGACGCTGCGGAAGCGCCGCCGGCGACGCCGGTCGACGCGCAGCCTGCGTTCACCGGCTGACCGGCTGGTAACACCTCCTAGAGGACACGGGAGGCAGGGCCCCAGGGCCCTGCCTCTTGTGTCGTTCCTCTCGTCGACCGTGGCGGCCCTGCTGCTCCTGGGGCTCTTCGCCCTGAGCGGCCTCCCTCCGCCCGTAGACCAGCTCGAGCGCTCGGCGGCGCGGGCCGCTCCTGCCGCCAGCCCCATCGACGCGCCTCAGGACAAGGCACTGATCGGTCGCGTCGTGGTCGACGAGGTGGTGGCCCGGGTCGCCCCGGAGTCGGACGCCGACGTGATCGAGTCGTTCGGACCGCTGAATCCCGAGGGCGCGCCGCAGGTCTTTTTGATCGAAGACGCGGTGGACGCGGGAGCGCCGGAGGCGGAGCCGGTGTGGTACGAGGCGCTCTTACCGGTCCGGCCCAACGGGACCACCGGCTTCCTTCCCGCGAGCGCGCTCGATATCAAGCCCACGCCCTACCGGATCGAGATCGACCGCGCCGCGTTCGAGCTGACGCTGTTCGAGGATGGGGTCGAGATAGAGCGTTACGACGTCGGGATCGGCAAGGGGAAAACGCCGACGCCCGTGGGCCGGTTCTATCTCACGTCGCTGTTGCGGCCACCCGACCCCGGCTCGGTCTACGGGACCTACGCGTACGGCTTGTCGGGTTACTCCGACACCTTGCTCGACTGGGAGGGCGGCGGGGTCATCGGTCTGCACGGCACGAACAACCCCGACTCCGTCGGCCGCCCGATCTCGCACGGCTGCATCCGGATGCGCAACCGTGACATCGAAGAGCTCGTGCCCATACTGCCCCTCGGGACGCCGATAGAGATCGTCTAGCAGCCGACGTCTGCTGCGCTCCACGTGATGCGCGCATCCGAACGCCGCCATCGTGTGAGTGCGCCTTCTCGTAGCCTGAGCGGATGGCCACCTCCGGCGTGCCGCTCTCGCGTCTCTCACACCTGCAGTGTTCGCGCTGCGATCGAGAGCACCCGGCAGGGGTGGTCCAGCAGCGGTGCGGGTGCGGCGGAGCGCTCCTCGCGCGCTACCGGTTGGAGGACCTCTCGCTGGACGCGCTGCGGGCTCGGCCTGCGGGCGCGTGGCGCTACCGGGAGCTGCTCCCGGTGCAGGGCGATCCCGTCTCGCTGGGGGAGCCGGAGACGCCGCTGCTGTTCCTCGGGCGGCTCTCGGAGGAGTGGGGGGTCGAGACGTGGATGAAGGACGACGGCCCGCTGCCGGGGGGAACGTTCAAGGCGCGCGGCGCGTGCGTGGGATTGTCCCGGGCGGTCGAGCTGGGTATCACCCGCGTCGTCATGCCGACCGCGGGGAACGCGGGTGGGACGTGGTCCCTCTACGCCGCGCGGGCCGGCATCGGCATCACGGTCGTCATGGCCGAGTCGACTCCTCCCGCCAACCAGGCCGAAGTGCGCGTTGCGGGAGGCGAGCTCGTCCTCGTTCCCGGCTCGATCGCCGATGCCGGCCGGCGCGCCGCGGAGATCGCCGGCGCGACCGGAGCGTTTTTGGCCACGACCTTCTCGGAGCCCTATCGCCTCGAGGGCAAGAAGAGCGCGTGGCTCGAGCTGTTCGACCGGATGGGGGAGACGAGGGCGAGCCCCGGCGCGCCGCCGATGGCGTTCCCGCGCACGATCGTCTTGCCCGTCGGAGGGGGCGTCGCCGCGGTCGCCGCGGCCAAGGCTGCGGCCGAGGTCGCCGCGCTGGGATGGGCCGCGGGCAACCCGCCCCGGCTGGTCGGGATCCAGGCAGCAGCGTGTGCGCCGATCGTGCGAGCCTACGAGGCCGGGGACCACGAGGCGCTCCCCTGGGAGGATGACCCGCGCACGATCGCGGCAGGCCTGAGGGTACCGGCGCCTGCCGAGGGAGCGATGGTGCTGGAGTGCGTGCGCGCCACCGGAGGAGCGATGCACGCTGTCGCCGAGGACGAGATCCGGGGTGCGATGGTCCGCCTTGCGTCGACCGAGGGCGTGTTCGCCTGTCCCGAAGGAGCGACCACGGTGGCGGCGATGGACCGCCTCGCCCGGGCGGGCCTCGAGGGTCCGGTGGTGCTGTACAACACCGGCGCGGGAGCCAAGTACGTCGACGTCCTCCACGGGTGAGAGGCGCGCTTGACGCGGGTGGGGCCGTCCACTAGTATCGAACACACGTTCGACTCCATGAGCCGGCTTCCCCGGGCCGGCGTGCGGGCCTCCCCGGTACTCCCGCACCTCATGGAGCGGACGTGACCGGGGCCCGATAGGCCCGCCGGAGACGGCGGGTTCGTCGGGCCTCTCGTTGTCGGGCCTCTCGTCCCGGGATGCCCGTGACCGGCATCTCGGGACCTAGCGGGCGAGGGTGACGAAGCGCTACGACGAGCCGATCGAGGTGACCCCCGGCGGCGACGGCGCGTCCGGCGCGCCGGTCGCGTTCTCGTGGCGCGGCCGCCGCTACGACGTCGACCGGTGGCTGAAGACCTGGCGCGCCGGAGGTCAGTGGTGGGACGGCGCCGAGGTGGACGAGCGCGAGTACCACCGCGTGCTCGCCCGGCCGGCCGGTGCCTTGGCCAGCGGGGATCTCGACGCCGACGGGTTCCTGTGCTCGTCCGGGGCGGTCTACGACCTCTACCGGGACCGGCTGCGCGGCGGCTGGCGTCTGGCCCGGGTGTGGGACTGACCGGTGCCGGCGCGCCGGTCTATCGTTCGCGCCATGACGGGTCGGTCGGAGGATCCCACGCGCTGGGATGCCGTGTACCGCGACGGGAAGGTGTCCTCGCCGGTCAACGACACCCTCGGCTTCGTCCCCGACGAGGTCGACGCACCTGCCGCGGGCGTTTCGTTCACGTGGACGGTGCCGCCCGAGTACTGCAACTCGGCCGGCAACCTACAGGGGGGCGTGCTGGCGGCGTTCGCCGACGTCTTGCTCGGCGGGGCGGTGGCCGCGCAGCTCCCGCCGGACCGTTATCCCGCGCTCGCCGAGATGAAGATCTCGATCCTGAGACCCGCCCCGGCCGGCACGACGCTCACCGGGACCGGCCGGGTGCTCAAGAAGGGCAGCCGGGTGACGTTCGCCGAAGCCGAGGTGCACGACGATGCCGGCGCTCTGATCGCCAAGGCGTCGGCGACCGAGATAGCCGTGCGCGCGCCGGCCTGAGGGCGGGCTGCGGCCGCGGACGGCCGCGCCGATGAGCGGGTTCGTCCATCTCCATTGCCACTCGACGTGGTCCCTGCTCGACGGTGCGATCCCCGCCGAGGCGCTGCCCTACATCGCGGCGGAGCACGGCATGGACGCGATCGCGCTGACCGATCACGACGCGCTCACCGGCGCGGTGCGTTTCTCCACCGCGTGCCGGGCCGCGGGCGTGAAGCCGATCTTCGGCGCCGAGCTCACCCTTAGCGACCCCATCGATGATCGGGGCGGGCGGGTGGATGGAAAGACGACCCACGTGACCCTGCTCGCGCGCGACGGGACCGGTTACGGCAACCTCTGCCGGCTCATCTCGGGGGCTCACCTCACCAGCGAGCGCGGGTCGCCCGCCTCGACGTTCGAAGCGGTCGCGGAGCGCGCCGAGGGTTTGTTCGTGCTGTCCGGTTGCGCCGGCGGCGACATCGCCCGGCGCGCCGCGGCGGGGGACATACCCGGCGCGGTCGCGGCGGCGCGCCGGTGGCGGGCTGCGATCGGAGACGCGTACCGCATCGAGGTGTTCGACCATCGCGGTTACGGAGACCGCGTCCTGCGCGACCGGCTGCTGGCGGTCGCCCGCGCTGCCGGTGTCCGGGCGGTCGCGACCAACGACGTCCACTACGCATCGCCCGAGCATGCCGGGACGCACGAGGTGCTCCATGCGATCCGGACGATCGCGCCCCTCTCGAAGGCCCACGCGCGGCGCTCGACCTCGGAGCTGTGGCTGAAGCCGCCGCCGGCGATGAGCGTGTTGTTCGAGGACCATCCCGAGGTACTCGACGAGACCTTGCGCCTCGCCGACGCGTGTGACTTCGACCTCGACCTCGGCTCCTACCACTTCCCCGAGATGCGCCCCGGCACCATGACCGCCGGCGAGACCGAGACCGGCGTCCTGGCACGCCGGTGCTACGAGGGGGTGACGCGCCGCTACGGGCGAGCCACGCGCGCCGTGGAGGATCGTCTGCAGCACGAGCTCCAGCTCATCTCCAAGATGGGGTTCGCTCCCTACTTCCTGCTGGTTGCCGACATCGTCGAGCACGTGCGCACCGTCATGGGCATCAGGTGCGCATGCCGGGGGAGCGCGGCCGGCTCGCTGGTGTGCTTCGTCCTCGGGATCTCCGACGTCGATCCCGTCCGCTACGACCTCCTGTTCGAGCGCTTCATGAACCTGAGACGCGACGAGCTGCCCGACATCGACGTCGACGTCGAGTCGCACCGCAGGGAAGAGGTGCTCCAGCACATCCTCGACACCTACGGCTCCGAGCAGACCGCCATCTGCTGCATGGTCGACACGTTCCGAGCTCGTATGGCGATCCGCGATGTGGGCAAGGCCCTGGGCATGCCGGCCGCCGAGATCGACCTCGTGGCCAAGGCGTTCCCGCGCATCTCGGCAGGTGCGATCCCCCAGGCGATCGAGCGTCTCCCCGAGCTGCAGGGGACCAACCTACGAGCGGGCCAGCTCGAGCAGCTGTTCGAGCTGTGCATGGCGATCGATTGCTTCCCGCGTCATCTGGCGTTGCACCCCTCGGGGGTGATCCTGTCGGCGCGCGATCTCGGCGACAGGGTCCCGATGCAGGAGTCGTTCGGTGGGTTCACGATGTTGCAGGCAGACAAGGACGACGTCGACCCGCTGGGGCTGGTCAAGCTCGACGTGCTCGGCGTGCGGATGCTGTCGGCGATCTCCCATGCGTCGGCGGAGATAGAACGGACCGGCGCGCCGGTGGATCTCGACGCACTGCCCCGCGACGACGACGCGACCTTCCGGCTGATCCGCAGCTCGCGCACCCTGGGCTGCTTCCAGATCGAGTCCCCGGGCCAGCGCGAGCTCCTCGCGCGGTTCCAGCCGAACCGGTTCGAGGACCTCATCGTCGACATCTCGTTGTTCCGGCCCGGTCCGGTGAAATCCGACATGGTGTCGCCCTATCTCGACCGCCGGCACGGGTTCGAGGAGGTGCGCTATCCCCACCCCAGCCTCGCCCCCATCCTGCGCGAGACCAACGGCGTGGTGGTCTTCCACGAGCAGGTGATCCGCGTGATCGCGGCCGCCACCGGGTGCTCGCTCGACGACGCCGACTACGTGCGACGCCACCTCGACGCCGAGAGGCCGGCCCTGCCGGGCGACCCCGACGGCCGACCTCGCCGCAGACTCGCCGGAGAGGCCGAACGCACTGATATGCCGCCCCGCGATGGCGCCGTGGGCGAGGGGTGGCAGCGCGGCGAGCGCGTCGTTCGCCACGGCGTCGCGGGACCGATCGAGATCGTCCCCCCCGACGATGACGCGGGCGTGTGGTTCGTCGGCGCGGCCGTGCGCAACGGCATGGACCCGGCCGGCGCGACCCGCCTGTGGAAGGAGGTGTTCTCGTTCGCGTCGTTCGGGTTCTGCAAGTCGCACGCGGCCGCGTTCGCGCTGCCGACCTACATCTCGGCGTGGCTCAAGGCGCACCATCCGGCGGCGTTCGTGGCCGGCGTGCTGACGCATGAGCCCGGGATGTACCCGCGCCGGATGATCGTGGCCGACGCCCGCCAGCTCGGGGTCCCGATCCTGCCGATCGACGTGAACGCCTCGGATGCGACCTATCGCGTCGAGCCGGTTGATGCGCTCGCTCCGCCGGCGCCCGGGGTGCGGCTCGCGTTGAGCGAGGTGCGGGACATCTCGAAAGCCGAGATCGACGAGCTGCTGGCGGCGCGTCGAGCCGGTCCGTTCGGGTCGCTCGAGGACCTGTGGCGGCGCGCCCGTCCCTCCCGGCCCGTGCTCGAGAACCTGGTCCATCTCGGCGCGCTCGATGCGATCGAGCGGCACCGGTCCCGACGCGAGCTGCTGTGGCGCATCGTCGAGCTCGGCGCGTCCGGGCCGGTTCGATCCGGGGGGAGGGGACGGCGCGCCGCGGGACCCGGCCAGCTCAGCCTCACGCTCGAGGAGCCGCTCCAGGTCGAGCTGGTCGGGCTTGCCGCGTACACCCCACGGGAGGAGACCGAAGCCGAGCTCGAGGTCTCCGGGATCGATGCCCGCCGCCACATCATGGAGCTCTACCGGGGCCTCGTCACCGAGCTCGGGTGCGTCCCGGCGGCCGAGCTGCGCGGGCGCCGCACCGACGCGCCGGTATGGGTCGCCGGGGTCAAGGTCGCGTCCCAGACGCCGGCGATCAGATCGGGCCAGCGGATCATCTTCGTGACGCTCGACGACCTCACCGGGCCGGTGGACGTGACGGTGTTCGAGAAGGTCCAGCCGCGCTGCGCCCGGACCGTGTTCCACTCGTGGATACAGCTCGTGCGCGGTGTGGTCCGCAAGCGCGGGGGCGCATCGTTGATCCACGACACCGACCCCACCAACGTCGGCATCACCGTCGTGGCCGAGGAGGTCTTCGATCTCGCCGCGATCGCGACCGAACGCGCGGCCGGCCGGCCGCTCGCCGCCGCGCTCGAGGATCAGCGGACGCGCCAGGCGGCCGGCGCGCTCCGGGCCGACGGAGCCCGGACGGGGACGCGCCTGTGGCACGCGAGCGGCGGCTCCTCGGGACGGTGATGCCGGGCGCGCCGGCCCTGCAACGGCTAGGAGAAGAGGGTGGGTCTGCGGCGCGCCTCGGGCTTCATCCACGGCTCGCTCCAGCCGCGGTCGGCGTCTTCGATGAACGAGCCCGGCTCGACGACCTCGTCGATGGCATCCAGCGTGCCCGCGTCCAGGCGCACGTCGGCGGCGCCGAGCAGGTCCACCAGATGGTCCATCGTGCGGGGGCCGATGATCGCCGAGGTCACCGCCGGGTGGGCCAGCGTGAACGCGATCGCCATGTGGGCCATCGGCATCCCGGCGTCCTGCGCTATCCGCGCGAGGTCCTCGACCAGGTCGAGCTTGCGCCGGTTCGCGGGCCGCGCCATGTCGAACCGGCGGGCGATCCGCTCACCCCAGTCCTTGGCTCTCACCGCGCGTGAGTCTTCGGGGATGGCCCGGTCCTTGCGGTACTTGCCCGTGAGCCATCCTCCGGCCAGAGGGCTCCACGCGAGCACCCCCATGCCCAGCCGGCGGGTCACCTCGAACAGGTCGCGCTCGGCGGTGCGCACGAAGATCGAATAGGGAGGCTGCTCGCAGGCGAACCTCGTGGTCCGGTCCCGCTCGGCGATCCGGCGCGCGTCGACGAGCTGCCACGCGGGGAAGGTCGACGTCCCCGCATAGCGGATCTTGCCGGCGCTCACGAGGTCGCCGAGCACCCCGAGCGTCTCCTCGATATCGACGATCTCATCGGGCCGGTGGAGCTGATAGAGGTCGATGTGATCGGTGGCGAGCCTACGGAGGCTGGCTTCGAGCGCGCGCATGATCCACAGGCGCGAGTTGCCCGCCTCGTTGACGCCCTTGCCGGCCGGGAAGTGGACCTTGGTCGCCAGCACGACCTGGTCCCGACGCCCGCGCAGGGCTTTGCCGACGATCACTTCGGACTCTCCCTGCGAGTAGACGTCGGCGGTGTCGATCAGGTTGATACCGGCATCGAGCGCGGTGTGAACCATCCGTATGCAGTCGTCGTGGTCCGGATTGCCCTGACGGCCGAGAGCCATCGCTCCGAGGGAGTGGGTGGAGACCTTGACCCCGGTCCTCCCGAGCACCCGGTATTCCATCGCGTTAACGTAACGTGGCGGTGATGGCAGCCGAGCCGATCCTCCACGTCGACATGGATGCTTTCTACGCGTCCGTCGAGATCGTCAAGGATCCGTCACTGGCAGGTCGCTGCGTGATCGTCGGTGGCCGGGGCGGACGGGGAGTGGTGACGTCTGCGTCGTACGAGGCGCGCGCCTTCGGGGTGACCTCGGCGATGCCCATCGTCACGGCGCGCCGCTTGTGCCCCCATGCCGTGTTCCTGCCGAACGACTTCGACGCGTACCAGGACTACTCCCGCCGGATACGCACCGTGTTCTCCTCGTTCACGCCGCTGGTCGAACCGCTCTCACTGGACGAGGCGTTCCTCGACGTCGCGGGATCGGTGCGGCTGTTCGGCGCGCCGCAGGACATCGCGGCCCAGATCAAGGCGCGTATCGGCGAGCTCGGGCTCGCGTGCACCGTCGGGGTCGCTCCGAACAAGTTCCTGGCGAAGCTGGCCTCGGCGCGGGCCAAGCCCGACGGGTTGCTGATCGTGTCCCGGTCCGAGGTCCGAGCGTTCCTCGACCCTCTTCCGGCCGGAGCCCTGTGGGGGGTCGGGCCCCAGACGGATGCCGCGCTCCGCCGGCTCGGCCTCGAGACGGTGGGCGACATCGCCGCCCTCGGGCGCCGGACCCTGGAGCGAGCCGTGGGCGACGCCCTGGGCGCGCACCTCCATGCCCTCGCCCGCGGGATCGACGACCGGCCGGTCGTGCCGGACGAGCCGGCCAAGTCGATCGGGTCGGAGGAGACCTTCGAACGCGACCTCGACGACCACCGGGCGATCCGCCGGGAGGTGCTTCGCCTCGCCGAACGCACGGCCACGAGGCTCCGGGCGAGGGGGATGTGCGGCCGGACCGTGACCCTCAAGGTTCGCTACTCGAGCTTCCAGACGGTCACCCGGTCGAGGACGCTCGACCACGAGGTCGACACGACCGCGGAGATCCACGGCACCGCGCGCGACCTCTACGACCGACTGGAGAAGGCGTCACCGACCGCCCGCGCCCCCCGGGTGCGGCTGCTGGGGGTGACCGTCAGCGCCCTGGCACCCGGGCCGGCGCGCCGGCAGCTCGACCTGCTGCAGGAAGGTCCCCCGGGCGGCCGCTGGAACGATGCGTCTAGAGCGATCGACTCGATCAAGCAGCGGTTCGGCGACGGCGCGGTGGGACCCGCAACCCTGCTCGACCGGTGAGGGCTCGAGTACCGTCGCGGCGCGACCTCGAGGATGACACGCCCCAGGCACCCGTCCCTCTTATCATCGAGGTATGCCTCTGTCCGAACGAGAGCAGCAGATCCTCGCCGAGATCGAGAAGAGCCTCTACGCGGACGATCCCGGGTTCGCGCGCGACGTAACCCGGCGCGCGCCTGCCGCGGACCAGCGCAGGACATTCAAGCTCGGAGCCGCCGTTTTCGGGGTCGGGTTCGCCCTGCTCCTGGCGTTCTTCGTGGTGCAGGTCCTGGTTGTGGGCATCGCCGCGTTCGCCGCGATGGTCGGCGGGATCGTGGTGATGGCCGGGGCGGTCCGAGCCCTCGCGCGCGGGGTCGCGGCACGGCGCGGACACCAGCCGAAAGAACGGCTCGCGCAACTCCTTCAACACTGGGAACAGAGATTGCGCGACCGGTACAAGCAGGGCTGAAAAAAACTTCCATCGATTCCTCCGCCGGTCTTGCCGCGCCCGAACCGGCGCGCTAGATTGCGACTGTTCCTTTGGAGACCGCGGGGGACCCGTCGTTGGCCCCCGGTCCAAGGGAGCCAACGATCGAGTCGAAACTTGCTGGAACAAGGCGGGAGGCGCGCGCTCTCTTATGGAGGGATTCTCGGCAGAACAGGCATCTCGTTTCACCGGTTGCACCGCTCACCAACTGCGTTATTGGGATCGTGTGGGGCTCGTGCGGCCGACCGTGCAGGCAACCGGCGGCCGCCCCGGTGTCCGGCGTCTGTACTCGTTCCGCGACCTCGTCGCGTTGAAGGTGATCCGTTCGCTGCTCGAAGGCGGCATGAGCCTGCAACGCGTTCGACGCGCCTACGACTACCTGCGTAAGCGCGCCGGTCTCGAGCAGCACCTCTCGGAGGTGAAGCTCGTCACCGACGGTGTCAGCATCTTCAAGATCTGCCGCACCGACGGCGAGGTGCTCGACGCGCTCAAGGAAGGGCAGATGGCGTTCTTCCTGGCGATCGATGAGATCGCTCGCTCGGTCGACGGACGCGTGTCCGAGTACCTCTACGACCGCGACGCGTTCGTGACCACCCTGCAGCGGGTCGAGTCTGACCTCGAGAGCGAGCTCGCCCCCCGCCGCGCGGCCCGCTAGGCGCGCCGGAGGCGCGCGGGCGAGAACAGCCGTGCCGCGCGCCGCCACCAGGTAGCGGTCCTCCACAACCGGCCGCGCAGCTCCTTGGCCAGGAGGCCGGCCTCCTCGGCGTCGCCCACCGCGATCTCGGACCCCCCGTACTCGGCGGCCTCGTAGATCGATGCCAGGCGCACGGCCCAGCGCTCGGGGACCCGGTGCAAGGCCGCCAGCCGGCGGGCGTGCGCGACGGCCGATTCCGAGCGCGACCGGGGGAGCGCGAGCTCGGCCGCCTCATCCTCGAAGTGCGCGTACGCCGCCGCCGCGCGCTCGTTCGCCATACGGGCGCGGGCGTACCGCCGCTTGATCCGCAGCCACTTGAGCGCGGGGACCGCGGTCAAAAACAGCACGAGGGCCGCGAGCACCCCGGCGCGGATGCGCGCGAAGCGCTGCTCCCACGCGGCTTGCTCCTGCCGCCGCCTCACCTGGGTCAGATCGCCCGTGTCCGAGAACGGGTTGTCGAACAGGGGCCGGTCGAGGAGCACGTTGTCGTCGCCGAGGTTGCCCCGTCCGCCCAGCGGCAGCCCATCGGGCCGGGCGCGGCCCGCGCCCCGGCCGGGGTCGACGCCGGCGGCGCGCGGGACGGTGTGCAGCGGCGGCGACGCCGTGCCGCGCGGAGTCGGCTCGAACGGCACCCAGCCGTAGCCCTCGAAGTGGACCTCGGGCCATGCGTGGGCATCGGTGCCCCGGACGACGTAGGTGTCTGGGGTCGCGATGTCGGTCGCGCCGGGGAGGAAGCCGACCGCGACCCTGCTCGGCAACCCGTTCATCCGGGCCAGGAGCGCGAACGCGGTCGCGAACTGCTGGCAGTAACCCGCCTTGGTGTCGGTAAGGAACGTGGTCAGGTAGTCGGTCGAGGCGCTCCTGTCGACGCGTTCGCTTTCGCTGTAGGCGAACTCGTGGCGGAAGCGGCTCTGCAGGGCAAGGAGCTGCTCGTAGTCGGTCTCGGCCCCTTCGGTCCAGGTCCGTAGCAGCTCCCTGACCTCGTCCGACGGTGCCGACGTCCCGCCGGGGACGTCGAGGTACTCCGGTCCCGGATCGCCCGTCTGCGCGTCCTTCATCTCCGCGAACGACAGGTCGGGCACGACCGACTGGACCTCGTAGGTCAGTCCGTCGGAGAGACCGCCTTCGAGGCGCAGATCCACCGTCTCGACGTCCACCCGCACGTCGGTGGTCTCGCCGCCGTCCGTCAGGGTGATGGTCGTGGGACGCCCCGCGGCCGGGAGCGAGTCGCCCTCGAGCCCGGTCATCGTGAACGTCTGATCCACGAGGCGCGCCGGGGCCGGAAGGGGCTCCCGGAGCTGCGGCACGAACCCACCGGGCGCGGGGGCCATGGCGTTCGCTGCCGGGGTCCAACTGGTGCCGTCGAACTCGGTGAGCGTCACCAGCCGCCAGTAGGCGGGCTCGTCCGCGGTGACCCGCATCAGCTCGCGGTCGGTCTGACGGAGGAGCTCGGGCACGATCGTCACCAGCGGGTCGATCGTCGCGGCCACCGCCCCGCCGCTCCCACCGGCGCCGCGTCTCCACGACAGAAGGCCGCGCTCGAGCGCGGGCAGGAACGCCGGCGCGACGAGCGCGGCGGCCACGCACGACACCGCCATCCGACGCGCGATGTCCCCCGCGACCGACGGGGGAGCGCTCTCGGGCTCGTCCTCGAATACCGGGATCCACCGGCCCCACGAGCGCAGCCGGTGGGCGGACTCGAGACCCCAGTACGTCACCAGGGCGGCAACGAACAACGCCACGATGAGCCACGCGTTCTCACCCGTGCCTACGATCAAGGCGAGCGTGACCAGGGCGAGCGGAAGCAGGCTGGCGAGCAGCGGACGCCGCCATCGGAACGTGGCGACCTCGCCGAGCGCGGTCGCCACCCATAGCCCGGCCACGATCGCGATCACGTAACCCGGGCGGACCGGGACCGGGGCGTAGTCGACCGCGCTCTTCTCGAGCGCCGCGCCGAGCGAGCGCCCGAGCCCCCGCACCGCGGCGCCCGTCGGGATCCCCAGGAAGGTCCGGTCGGTCTGGAAGATGGCGACGACGTACCAGAACAGACCCGCCAGCGAGATCAACACGGTCAGGACGCTGCCTGCGCCCATGCGCCGCGCCACCAGCGCGAGGGCCCAGGCAAAGACGACCCCGAGGAAGGCCACCCCGCGATACGAGCCGCGCCCGAAGACGAGGCCGAACGACAGCAAGGTCGCGGCGAGGAGCCCCGCCAGCCCTAGACGAGCTCGTGCCTCCGAGCCCATGCGTCACCCCCTTGCCCGCGCGCGCGCGACAGCGAGCGCCATCCGTCTTGGAGGGACTCACCCGGCGAGAGCACGACCGGACGCGCACCGGAGCGCACGAGCAGCCGCGCGACCTCGTGCCACCGATGGTCGTCCCGGCCGCCGGGCCGGGACGCGCCCGCCGGGTCGAGCGGGGGGAACGAGATCAGGATGATCTGCCGGAACACCCGGTGGAGCCCCGCCATGGCGACCGCCACATCCGGCGTCACGCCGCCGGAGGCCACGACCAGCGTCCCCTCCACCTTGCCGCGTGCCTCGATCTCGGCGAGGCGCACCAGGAGCGGGTCCGCCATCCGGCCGGTGCCCGTCGGCGGCTGCCATCCGACGGTCGCGAGCAGGTCGAGGCAGGCCGTGAAGTGGGCCCGCCCCCGCCCGCTGCCGAGCCCCGCGGCGTGCGCGCCGGCGAGGCGGTAGGTGTAGCCGGAGCGGTCGTACAGCGCCACCAGCGAGGCCGCGGCCTCGACGGCGCGCTCGAACGAGGCGGGACCGTTCGCCCCCGCGTACGCCGCCTTCCGGTCGTCGAGGAGGACCGTCGCGCGGGTGTGCCACGAGGTCTCGTCCTGGCGGATCATGTAGCGCCCTCGCTTGGCCGTGGACGGCCAGTGGATCTTGCGCAGGTCGTCGCCCTCGACGTACTCACGCAGGGCGTAGAAGTCGTCTCCGGTGGCGCCGGTGGGGTGGCGCAGGTCCGAGGTCCCGAGGCTCCGCTGGCGCCCGAGGTCACGCGGGAGGGCCAGCGACTCGATCCGGGGATGCACGAGGAGGTCGGCGGTGCCGGCGATCTCACCCCGGGTCCGGGCGAGCCCGAACGGGTCGGCGAAGATCATCTCCGTCGGGCCGATCTCGTAGCGTCCCCGGCGCGGGGGACGGATCGTGTAGCTCGCCTCGCGGCTGCCCCCGGGCTCGAGCCCAGGCAGGGCGAAGCGCGCCGACCCCGGCAGGGCTGCCGGGAGCCGGTCCTGGAGCAGCACCATCGGGGCCGCGCCTCGCCCGCGGTTGGCGAAGCCGAGGGTGACGTGGACGACCTGGCCGGCGGTCGCCCGCTCCGGTGTGATGCGACGCGTGACGTCGAGGTCGTGCCTGCGCATGCGGACCACGATGACGGCGAGCACCACCAGCACGATCAGGGCGAAGCCCGTCTGGCCCAGCGGGGGCGTCCCGAAGGCGCGCCCCAGGACGAGCAGGCTCAGCCCGGCGTCGGCGACGATCCACCCGCGGGCGCTCGGCAACGAGCCTCCTAGACCTCGTCCCGTGTCGGGATCGCGACCTGCCCGGCGATCCCTTCGAGCACGTCCTCCGCGTGGGAGCCCCGCATCTGAGCCTCGGGCGACAGCAGCACGCGATGCGCGAGCACCGGGATCGTGAGATCCTTGATGTCGTCGGGGACGACGAACTCCCGACCCCGGCTGGCCGCGACGGCCCGGGCCGCCCGGAGCAGATAGAGCGAGGCGCGGGGGCTCGCCCCGAGGTAGACGTCCGGGTGTGAGCGGGTCGCCTCGGTGATGTCGACGATGTAGCGCTTGAGGCTCGGTGCTACGTGGACCTCACGGGCCAGCTTGATCAGCACCGCCACCTCACCCGCGTCGGTGACCGGCGCCAGCTCCTCGAGCAGAGCGTGGCTCCCGTGGGTGTCGAGGATCTCGAGCTCGGACGAACGGCTGGGATAGCCCATCGACAGGCGCATCATGAAGCGGTCGAGCTGCGACTCGGGCAGCGGATAGGTCCCCTCGTGCTCGATCGGGTTCTGCGTGGCGATCACCATGAACGGCGCCTGGAGGCGATGCGTGATCCCGTCGACCGTGACCTGGCGCTCCTCCATGCACTCGAGCAGGGCCGACTGCGTCTTGGGCGACGCCCGGTTGATCTCGTCGCCGAGACAGATGTTGGCGAACACGGCCCCGGGCTTGAACTCGAACTCGTCGGTCTTGCGATCCCACACGCTCACCCCGGTCACGTCGGTGGGGAGGAGGTCGGGCGTGAACTGGATCCTCTGCCAGGTGCAGTCGATCGAGCGGGCGACCGACTTGGCCAGCATCGTCTTGCCGACCCCCGGCACGTCCTCGAGCAGGACGTGTCCTTCGGCCATGAGGGCCACGATGGTGAGGCGCACGACCTCGTCCTTGCCCTGGATCGTGCGTCCTACGTTCTCGGCGATCTCGTCGAACGATCTCCGGAAGGAGTCGAAGTCCGACCCGCTCGCGTGCGCCATCAGTCTCCCTTGCGGTCTCGAAGGCCGCCCACACTACCGCCGCGCTACACCTACTCCCAGACGCCGGCGGCGGCCACGCGGTTCCCCGGATAAGGTCCCCTTCCGTGCGCGCTCGAGCGAGCTCGCACGCTCGCGGGAGGAGGCGCACGTGGCAGGTTGGGGGGACGATCCGGAGCTCGAGCGGCTCCGTTCGCTGATCGACGAGGGGTGGACGGTGACCGAGATCACCGAGGACCCGAAGGCTCCGGCGGGACCAAGCGACACGGTTCGGCTCACCAAGGACGGCGAGACGACCGAGTGCACCTCGGACCATCTCGCGTTCCACCGCTACGTCGAGGGTCTCCGCGAGGGCCACCTCTAACCGGGCGCCGCGCTAAGCGGTCCATGCCGGCCGTGCCGTAGGGCTAGCGAGCCTTCTTGCCCACCCGCGGAAGGTGCTCGGACAGCCATCGGTACAGCTCGACCTCGCCGACCTCGGCGTAGACGCCGTAGAAGACCGGGAAGGCGCATCCGACGCCCCACGACACGGCGCCCACCTGGATCAGCTTCCCGCGGCCGTCGGGGACCATCAAGGGCCCGCCGGAGTCCCCTTGGCAGGAATCCTTCAGGCCGGTCTCCTCGCCGGCGCACACCTCGGACTCGGGGTCGAAGTTGTGGAACGTGTACGAGGTGTCGCACTGCGCGTCGGACACGATCGGGACCTCGACCTCCTTCAGCTGGTCCGAGGACACGGGAGAGCCGAAGAACTCGGTCCCCCAACCGATAACCAGCGCGGAGGTACCGGGCGTCCAGCGCGCCTTCTCGGCCGGTGACGCGATCTTGATCGTCTGGTGGCGCGCCCTCTCGGTCAGGTGCAGGAGGGCGACGTCGTGGGTCCCCTCGGGCTCGTATCTCTCGTGGACGACGATGCGGTCGATCTTGTAGACGTGCTTCGGCGCGCTGAGCCGGTGCGACCCCATCATGACCTGGAGCTCCTCGGGCTCGAGACCGATGGCACAGTGAGCCGCGGTGAGGACCCAGTCGGGGCGCACCAGGCTGGCGCCGCAGCGGTGGCCTTCGGTGCTGGTGCGTTGCAGCGACGCCATGAAGTCGTAGTCCTGGGTAGCCGGGCCTCCGCCGACGATCGCGCGGTTGGCCCCGCCCGGTGGCCCGGCGGGGGCCGAGAGCGCCGGGGCGACCGACGCCGCGAGAATGACCAGGACCAGGACCAGGACGGCCACGATGTGACGACGCACCTGTAGAGACTCCCTTCGAGCGGGGATGGTGGGGACGATCTCCCGCCACGGAACACAGGTTCTCCCCCGGCCGGGCTATCCCTGCCGCCCGGTCGCGGCGTCCACCGCGCCGGACGCGGCTGCAAAGCGCCGGACGGCGGTGGGCCCCTCTTATACTCACCACGTCTTGGGAAGATCGCTCGTGTTGAACGCGTCTTACCAACCGCTGTGCGTGGTGCCGGTGCGGCGGGCGCTCGTTCTCGCCCTGAAGGGCAAAGCCGAGGTCCTGCACACGAACGGGCACGTGTTCCACTCCGAGTCCCTGACGATCAGCGCCCCCAGCGTCGTGCGCCTCAACTACTTCGTGAAGGTGCCCTACCGGGCGCGCGCATCGCTGTCCCGGCGCGCCGTCTTCGTGCGGGACGCGTTCGAATGCCAGTACTGCGGCCGCCCGGCCGAGAACGTCGACCACATCGTGCCCCGCAGCAGGGGAGGGGCGCACACCTGGGACAACGTCGTCGCCGCGTGCCGCCCGTGCAACTCACGCAAGGAGAACCGCAGCCCCGCCGACGTCGGCATGCGCCTGCGCCACGCTCCTCGGCCGCCGCACGACAGCGTGTGGATCGTCGTCGCGGTCGACCGGGTCGACCCCGAGTGGGAGCAGTACCTCGGCACCGAGCGGCGAGCCGGCCGGAGGGCCGACGGCGCCTTCCGCCGCGCGCCCGTCGCCACCGCCTGAGCCCCCGCCCCGCACCCCCTTCTTAGCCCGAGGGGCGCGTCCCGCTCTCTACCTCCGATCGGCGCGCGACCCCGATCGTCGCGACCCCCTCGGCGCGGCGCGGGGCGTCCGAGTGATGTCTCAATGATTAACAACCCTTAACAACGGTGCTCAGACGCATTGAATTACAGATACGTAATTCGACCGGAGACGTTGACGGCGTGGCGCGCCGGGGCATACCGTGACCACGTAGTGGAGGAAAAGGGAGGGAAAGGGCGCCTCATGGGGCTCCCGGACGCAAGCCTCCCAGGACGCGCGTCACGCCGCAGCGCCAGGCCAGGGGAGTGGGTTGTCTTTCACCGGGGAGTACCGCCACACGATCGACGCCAAGGGGCGTCTGATCGTGCCGTCGCGCCTGCGCGACGAGCTCGGCAAGACCGTCGTCCTGTCGCGGTGGATGGACCGGTGCGTAGCGATGTGGTCCGAGGACCTGTGGGACGAGAAGGTGGCCGGCCCGCTCATCGCCGAGCGCAACAGCGCGCCCAACAAGCGGAAGGCGGCGCGGCTGATCGCCGCCAGCGCCCATACCGACGAGGTCGACAGCCAGGGCCGCATCACGGTCCCCTCGTCGCTCAGGGAGTTCGCCGCGCTCGGGCGCGAGGTCGTGATCGTGGGGTCGTTCGACCATGCCGAGATATGGCCGCCGGACCGGTGGGAGGACGAGAAGGCCCAGGGTGCCGAGGGCGGCCTCGAGGCGGCCGTCGAAGAGCTCAACTTCTAGGAGGGAGAGACATGTCCAGGGCGAAGTGGATCGTGACCGGCTCGGGCATCGGCCGGGAGCTCCGGCAGGGCATCGTCGTGCTCGCCCTGACCGGCTCCTCGGTCGGCGGCGTCCTCAGCATGCTGGCGGTTGCGACCCGCGCCCTGGGGCGGTGACGATGTCTCTCTCATGGAGCATCAGCCCGTCCTCGCCGGAACCGTCGCCGAGCACCTCGTCCCTGCACTGGAAAGGGGAGGCGTCGTCGTCGATTGCACCGTGGGACGAGCCGGTCACGCTGCCGTTCTCCTCGGGTCCCACCCCGGCGTGCACCTCATCGGGATCGACCGCGACCCAGAAGCGCTGGAGGCGTCTGGGACCGTCCTCGCCCCGTTCGGGGAACGTGTACGGCTCGTTCGTGACGTCTACTCGAACCTCGCGGCCGTTCTGGAACGACTCAGGGCTCAGGCGGTTCGCGGAGTCCTACTCGACCTTGGCGTTTCCTCACCCCAACTGGACGAGGCGCGTCGCGGCTTCAGCTATCGCTCCGACGGACCTCTCGACATGAGGATGGACCCGAGCGCCCCCTTGACCGCGGACCAGATCGTCAACTGGTACTCCCGGACCGACCTCGAACGCGTCATCGAACACCTCGGCGAGGAGCGTTTCGCGTCTCGCATATCCCGAGCGATCGTCGATGCCCGGCCGCTGAAGACGACCGCTCAACTGGCCGATGTCGTGCGGGCCGCCATCCCGGCGGCGGCCCGCAGGACCGGCCCGCACCCGGCGCGCCGGACGTTCCAGGCGATCCGCATGGAGGTGAACGACGAGCTCGGGGAGCTCGAGCGTGCTCTGCCGCAGGTTGTCGACGCGCTCGAGCCGGGGGGGCGCGCGGCGTTCCTCACCTACCACTCCCTCGAAGACCGCGCCGTGAAGCGGTTCCTGAAGGACGAGGCGCGCGATTGCACGTGCCCGCCGGACTTCCCCGTTTGCCGGTGCGACGCACGCGCGCGTGTTCGCGTGCTGACGCGTCGTCCCGTGCGGGCCTCCGAGGCCGAGGTCGAGAGCAACCCTCGAGCCCGTTCGGCCAAGCTACGCGTCGCCGAGCGGCTGACCCCCGAGAGGCCGCGATGAGCGCCCGCCCGGCCGCGGCGCGAGCCGCTCGGTCCTTTGCACCGCGGGTGCCCGACCGGTCTCCCAAGCTGAGCGTGGTCCGCAGGCGATCGGCCGATCTCATCGCGAGGAAGGGCGCTCGTCGCCTGGCTCCGGCCATGGTCCTCGCGGCCATCTGCGCCGTCGTGGTGATCGGCGGGGTCCTGCTGGAGCAGGTCGTCCTCGCACAGTCCGCGTTCAAGATGGTCAAGCTGCGCGATCGTCTGGCGGTCGCCGAGGCCCGTCACGAAGAGCTCCTGCTGCGCAGCGCGAAGCTCGAGGCGCCCGGGCGGATCGAGCGTGTCGCCCGCGCGGACCTGGAGATGGTCGACCCACCGAGCGTGCAGTACATCGTTGCGGACGTGCCCGCGCGCTCGGCGTTCAGCCTGGCGCAACGCATGCCTCGAGCCGACGTGGAGGATGCGGTCGAGGAGAGCGTCGGCGGCGCCCCCGGACTCGCCGGAGCCGCGCCGTGACACCTCCTCGCTCAGGCCGTCGCAGTCGTCACGACGTGCCCCGGAGGCCGGCCCAACGGTCGGCCTCTTCTTCTGTCGGCCGGCCGGCGCGCCGGTCGCGGTCGTCGGGCCGGCTCGTGACCTTGTTCGTGGTCTTCGTGTTCGCCTTCTTCGGCATGGGAGCCCGGCTCTTCATGCTGCAGATAGTGGACGCTCCGGCGTACGCACAGCGCGCCCTGGACCAACGCCAGCGGGAGATCTCGTTCCCGGCGCGCCGGGGCGCGGTGTTCGATCGCAACGGCGAGCCGTTGGCGATATCGGTCGACCTGCATACGGTCTTCGCCGACCCGGCCCACGTCGCTGATCCGCGGGCCGGCGCGCGCAAGCTGGGACGCATCCTCGACCAGAGCCCGAGTGCCATCGAGGCCGCGCTCCGCGGCCGCGAGCCGGGAGACAGGTTCGAGTACCTCGCCCGCCAGGTCGAGCCCGATGTCGCCCGCAAGGTACGGGCGTTGGATCTCCCGGGCGTCTACCTCGAGGGAGAGCCGAAGCGCTATTACCCGGGCGGTCGTCTGGCGTCGCACCTGCTTGGCTTCGCCGACATCGACGGCAAGGGTGTGTCCGGGATCGAGCTCCAGTACGACAGGGTCCTGCAAGGCACGCCGGGCAAGATGGTGCTCGAGCAAGACCCGATGGGGCGGCCGTTGCCCCAAGCCCGCTTCGAGCACGTGCCCGCCGACCCCGGGCGGTCGCTGCTGCTGACGATCGACAAGGACATCCAGTACTTCACGCAGCTGACGCTCGCTCAGGCGGCCGAACGCTACGGGGCGACCGCCGGCTCCGCGATCGTCATGCGGCCCGCGTCGGGCGAGATCCTCGCCCTCGCCAACGTCCCCGACTACGACCCCAACCGCGCCGGCGACTTCGACGCCGAGGCGCAGCGGAACCGCGCGCTCACGGACGTCTACGAGCCGGGCTCCGCGTACAAGATAGTCACCGCGGCGGCGGCGCTCGAGGAAGGCATCGTCACCCCGAGGACGGGTTTCGTGGTTGCCGATAGCCAGCAGATCGCCGACCGCGTGATCCACGACTCGCACGCGCACGCCACCGAACAGATGACGGTGCGTTCGATCATCGAGCAGTCGTCCAACGTCGGGACGGTCCAGATCGGCATTCGCGTCGGCAAGGACCTCTTGGACGAGTACATCCGCAGGTTCGGCTTCGGCACCGAGACGGGACTCGACTTCCCGGGCGAGACCGCCGGGATCGTGATCGCTAAGGACGACTGGTCCGGCTCGACGATAGGCACGGTCCCGATCGGGCAAGGCGTGGCGGTGACCGTGCTGCAGGTGGCGTCTGCGTACGCCACCCTCGCGAACGGGGGAGTGTGGGTCGAGCCCAAGCTCGTCTCGGCGACGATGAACCACGGCGGCGGCCTCGAGCAGACCGCGCCGGCTGCCAGGAGACGCGTCGTGTCGGGGCGGACGGCGCGTCAGATGGCGTCGATCCTGGCCGGCGTCGTGGCGCGGGGGACCGGGATCGAGGCGCAGATCCCCGGCTACGAGGTCGCCGGCAAGACGGGCACCGCACAGAAGCCCGTTGACGGAGGGGGCTACGGCGATACCTACGTCGCCTCCTTCGGTGGCTTCGCCCC
>JBHENN010000061.1:0-12525 GCA_046262015.1 Actinomycetota bacterium
GTGCTCCCCAAACCGCCAGAGCCACCGACAGCGCGATCGCGCCCGCCGCGACCCACGGGCGCGCGCCGAGGCCGGCGCGGACCGCGAGCAGGAACGCCCCGCCGATCGCCAGCGGGACCCCGGGCGCGCTAGCCCCGTGGACGAGGCCCCATGGGCCGACGCGCGGCAATGCTCCCGAGCGAAGGGCGACGGCCGCCCCGAGGAGCCACGCGGCGGCCCCTTCCGGCGCGCCGGGGAACGTCCACGCCCCGCTGGCGTGCTGCGCCACCAGGGCTCCCCCTGCCAGCGCGAGATCGGACGCCGCCACCAGCGGCCACGTCGCCCACCGCGCCCCGGCTCGGCCGGCGAGGACCACGAGGGCGGCGGAGTTGCATCCCCAGAAGAGCAGCGCCGGAACCACCCAGTCGGTCGCGGCGAACAACGCGAGCCCGCTCGACGCGGCTCCGACCAGGGCGGCCACTATGAAGGCATCGCGCCCCAGATCGACCGACGCGCGCCAGAAGACCAACCACCCGCACCCGATCGCGACCGCCGCCAGTGCCGCGGCGTGGGGATCGAGGGTCGCGCCGCGCCACGCCGCATCCGGTCCGCGCACAAGAAAGAGGGCGCCCGCCAAGGCCATCCCGGTCGCCGCCAGCGTGCGCGGACCGAGCGCGAGCCGCCCGCGGAACCCTGCCAGGGCGACGAGACCCAGAGCCGCGTGGCCGAGCAGCGCGACGAGCACCACTTAGCTGTCCGCCCTCAGCCGGCGACCGACGACAGCACGATCGCCGCGGCGCAGCAGGTCGCCGCCCCGAGGACCGCGGCCCATCGCCACCCGTCCGGGGCGCGCGCGGTCCGCCGCGCGGCCGCCGAGATCGAGAGCGCCACCACGCCGGTCAGGCCCACCCACAGTGCGAACGCGGCGAGGTGCGCGCCCGCCCCGGGGCTTCCCGCGGCGGGCGGCCAGAACACGGTTACGAGCGCGAGCGCGACGAGCACCGCGTCCGCTTGGATCGGCCCGCTTTCGCCGCGGTCGGGCGGAACGTTGCCCGCGACCCATACGGCCGCCGCCACCAGCGAAGCCGCACCCGCGAGACCCGAGGCGAGCGCGAGCAAGGGTGGGCCCACGACGACACCCGGCCCCAGGACCGCCTGAGCCCCCTTGATCTCGGCGAGCGCTACCGACCCCCACCGCAAGGCACCGATCCCGAGCGCGATCGCGGCCACGGCCAGGGCGCCGAGCGTCACTCCGCGGTCCTCACGAGACCTAACGCACCCGCTTCCCAGGGTCATCAGGGCGAGACCGCCGAGCACGCCGACCAACGGGCCGTCGACCAGTCCCAGCAGGTATCCAAGGCACAGGACCGACCCCGCGGCGCGCGCCCCCGCGGAGAATGCCTCCAGTCGAGGGCTGGCGGCCGTCAACCTCGCTCGGTGCGCCCCACGCGGCCGTTCGTCGCCGCGAACCGTCGGCCGGTCTGGTACGACCGGATCAGGTGGTTCCAGCAGCAGTCCACGCATACCTCCACGACGTAACACGTGAACTGCTCGTGGGCGCGGGCGAGCTCGGCCAGCCACTCCGCCGGGTAGACCACGCGTCCGCTGTCGCGCTTCAGCTCGTCCCCGAACACGTAGCGGACCGAGCGCAGGGTCTCGTGGGAGCAGACCGGGCACTTCTCGGGAAGCTCCTCACCGATGTTCTTGGCCGCTCGCATGAGCTCCGGATGCGCGTCGCAGACCTCGCTGGTCCCCAGGGTCCCCCGGCGGACGGCCATGAGCACGGCACGCCGGGCGAGCGCGTAGTCGACCACCGGGCCCGACGCGGGGGGCCGGCGGGTGGGATCGAACGAGCGCCCCGACAGGACCATCCCGGAATCGTAGCGGTCGCTGTCCCCGCCGTCGCCGAGGACCAGGACCCCCGGCTTGCGCCCGGTAAGGTATCGTGCTGATATATCGAAGCGATATATCCGACGAGCACAACGACCGAGCGAGGAGAGAGGGACGTGAAACAGCCAGGCATGCTCGAGCTGCCCGTTCTGGGCCTTCTTAAGGAGAAGGACATGCACGGGTACGAGCTCCGCAAGCAGCTCGGCGGGATGCTCGGCCCCTTCTGGCAGGTCTCCTGGGGTTCTCTCTACCCGACCTTGAGACGGCTGTCGAGGCTGGGCGCGGTCGAGAAGGTCGAGACGGTCAAGCCCGTTAAGCCGAAACGGAGCGCCCGGGCCGCCGACAAGCAGGCGAGTCTGGGCGCCGGCCGCAGGAAGAACGTCTACCGCCTGACGCCGGAAGGCGAGCGGATGTTCACGAGCATGTTGGAAGAGACCGCGGCGGCGGTCGATGCCGAGCACTTCACCCTCAAGCTCGCGTTCTTTCGCTATCTCCAGCCCGAGACCCGGGTCGCCTTGCTCGAGCGCAGGCGCGCCTACCTGCAGGACAAGCTCGGGCAGTTCCGGGCGAACCTGAAGGACTACCGCGAACGGATCGACAGCTACACCCTGTCGCTCCAGAACCACGGCATGGCCTCCACGGAGAGCGACATCGCATGGATCGAAGAGTTGATCAAGAGGGAGCGCGCTCCGGAGGCGCGCCCCGAGACGACCAACGCATAGGGGGACCGCAACGTGGCGAAGATAAGGGTGGGCATCATCGGAGTGGGGAACTGTGCATCATCTCTGATCCAGGGCATCGAGCACTACGCCAAGGCGCGCTCGGACGAGCGCGTGCCCGGCTTGATGCACGTCGACCTCGGGCCGTACCACGTCTCGGATATCGAGTTCACCTGCGCGTTCGACGTCGACGGCGCCAAGGTCGGCCTGGATCTGTCGGACGCGATCTGGATCGAGCCCAACAACACGACCAGGTTCGCGGACGTCCCCAAGCTCGGCCTCGAGGTCCAGCGCGGTCATACCTACGACGGACTGGGCAAGTACTACCGCGAGGTCGTGACCGAATCCGACCTCCCGCCGGTGGACGTCGCCGGTGTGCTACGCGCGACCGAGACCGACGTGCTGATCAACTACCTCCCGGTCGGCTCGGAGCAGGCGGCTCGGTTCTACGCCGAGCAGGCGCTCGATGCAGGGGTCGCGTTCGTCAACTGCATGCCGGTGTTCATCGCGACCAACGAGGAGTGGGCCCACCGGTTCACCAAGCGCGGCGTGCCGATCATCGGCGACGACATCAAGAGCCAGCTCGGCGCGACCATCTCGCATCGCGTCCTGTCGAAGCTGTTCGAGGATCGCGGCTTGATCATCGACCACACCTATCAGCTGAACTTCGGCGGGAACATGGACTTCAAGAACATGCTCGAACGGGATCGGCTGCACTCGAAGAAGCTCTCCAAGACGCAGTCGGTGACGTCGCAGATCGATGGCGGCATCGACAGCGACGACATCCACATCGGCCCGTCGGACCACGTACCGTGGCTCAAGGATCGCAAATGGGCGTATATCCGCATCGAGGGTCGCGAGTTCGGCGACGTGCCCGTGTCACTCGAGCTCAAGCTGGAGGTGTGGGACTCCCCGAACTCGGCGGGCGTGGTGATCGACGCGGTGCGCTGCGCCAAGATCGCCCTCGATCGCGGGCTCGGCGGCCCCCTGGTGGGCCCGAGCGCCTACTTCATGAAGTCCCCTCCGATCCAGTACCGCGACTCCGAAGCGCACGAGCTGGTCGAGGCGTTCATCACCGGCGGACAGGGGGGATCCGACCCGACCGCCAACGGACGGGTGCCCGCCACCATCGGCGCCCACCCACCGGCACACGCCGGCTCCTGAGCCCCAGCTCCACCGCGACCACAGCACCCGCGTGAGCGCGCACTCCATCACGCTGCGCGAGCTCGTCGCGGAGCGCGATCTGCGCCTCTTGCTGGGGGCTCAGTTCCTCGCGCAGGCAGCCGACGGGATCGCCCAGGCGGTGTTCGCCGACATCCTGGTGCTCGACCCGCTGGCGCAGGGTACCCCCGGCAAGATCCTGCTGTTGTTCTCTCTCACCCTCCTTCCCTATTCTGCGATCGCCCCGTTCATGGGCGTGTTCGTCGACCGGTGGCGGCGGCGAAACGTGCTGCTCGGGACGAACCTCGCGCGCGCCGTGCTGCTGGCGACCCTGCCCCTGTGGGCCAGGCCGTTGCCGCGCGACGTGGCTCTGTCGATCGGGCTCCTGAGCTTGCTCGCCGCGGGCCGGCTGTTCCTCACGACCAAGAGCGCGGTTCTGCCGGTCCTGCTGCACGAACACCATCTCCTCAGGGGGAACGCGTTGTCGAGCGGCGGCGGCATGATCTGCGCCCTGGCGGGCGGCATCCTCGGCGTGGTCCTGACCGGCAACCTCCCCCCGGAGGCCGCGTTCGCAGCGTGCGGGTTCGTGTACCTCGGGGCCGCCGTTACCGGCACGCGCATCTCCGATCCCCTCGCGCACGAGCGCGCGCGCACTGCGGGTCTGGCAAAGGCGTTGCTCGCGGTGCTCGCCGAGCTCGCCTCCGGAGCGCGTGCCATCTACCGGCGCGCCGGAGCGCGGCTTCCCCTGGTCGGCATCTTCATCCTCAGGACGATCGGGATGTTCATCGCGATCGCGGCGATCTTGATCATCAAAGAGACCTTTCCGGGAACCGACGATCGCTTCGGAAGGCTGTCGGTGAGCGCGCTGGCCCTGGGCGCCGCGGGCATCGGCGCGTTCGCGGGAGCCGTCACGGCGCCGCTAGTCGGGCGCAGGATGTCCGAGCCACGCATGGTGTTGCTGGGCTTCGGGATCTCCGGGCTGGCGATCCTGGTGCTGGGCGGGGTCGCGGCGGTGCCAGGATTGCTCGCCCTTACGTTCGCGGCCGGTTACGGTGGATTCATCGCCAAGGTGTCGGTCGACGCCCTGGTGCAGCAGAACATTCCCGACCGCTTCCGGGGCCGCGCCTTCTCGCTCTACGACATCCTCTACAACCTCGCGAGCGTCGCGGCCGCTCTCCTCATGGTCGCGACCCAGGAGTCGGCCCTCCGTAGCGTGATGATCCTCATGGGGATCGGAACGCTCGGCGCGGCGCTTCTCCTCGGGGCCGCGTTCGCGCGTGCCGGCTTGCTGCGGGCGGGATGATCCGGCCCGTGTGTGGAAGCGGTGGCAGGGGCCCGACTTCATAGGTGTCGCACCCTCCTGGTTCGCTGCTCTAGCAGAGCCCTGCGAGCGAAGGAGGCGATGTGGCGGCATGTGAATCCTGTGGGTGCGAGATGCTGGACGCGGTCCCGTGCACGCTCGACAGGATCCTTCTCCTGGAGGGGTCTTTTCCTCGGATCAGATACGGGGATGCGCCGGAAGATCGCGGTGCCGATAAACCGTGCCATGACTGCTGGACACCGCTCGGGGCGTTCCATCACCCCGGGTGTGATTGGGAGAGGTGCCCTTGCTGCGGGAACCAACTCATCTCTTGTGGATGCTGGGAAGACCTTGAAATCACGCGTAGCGCCTTGTAGCACGCGTGCTACCCTGGCCCCAGTATGGCAAGGGAGATCACCCAGAGAGAGCTTCGGAATGAGAGTGGCGCCGTCATGAGGGCCCTCGATAGCGGCGAGTCGTTCGTTGTGACGCGAAATGGGGTCCCGGTCGGCGAGCTGCATCCGATACGACACCAGAGGTTCGTTGCATCCGGAGTCGTTTCGGCCGCATTCGCCGGCGCGCCGGGCATCGACCTCCAGGCGCTACGCGCAGACCTGGATTCGGTAGTGGATCAGGCCGCCGTTCCTCATGGCTAACGAACATCGCGAGCGCGGGATCATCGACACCTCGGTCGTCATCGAACTCGAGAGGATCGAGCCGGAGAGCCTGCCGACAGAGGTCTCGATATCGGTCGTCACACTGGCCGAGCTCGCGGCGGGGCCACATGCCACCAGCGATCCTGCAGAACGCGCGCGTCGCCAGGACAGACTGCAGCGCACGGAAGCCACCTTCGAACCCTTGCCGATCGACGGAGCGGTCGCGCGGGCATACGGGCGCATCTATGCAGCCGTCGTTGCCGGAGGAAGAAAGGCGCGCGGCCGCCGAGCCCTCGATCTCCTGATAGCAGCGACCGCTCTGGCAGCGGAACTTCCCGTCTATACGCGCAACCCGGATGACTTCGGAGGCTTGGAAGACCTGGTTGAAGCTGTGTGCGTGGACTAGACAGGAGGTGCGGGAGCCGGGCGCTCACGCCGGCTTGCGCGCCACGAGCATCAGCTCGGGATGCTCGAGGTCCGGTGGGCGGCGCGCCCAGTCGCCCGGTTCTATCGCCCAGAGCTCCTCGGGGACCAGACCCACGCCCAGCGCCAGCAGCCGCAGCTCGCGCGGCGTGTACACGCTCGTCCATAGATCCGCGTGACCGCTGGTTCCGTCTTCGTCGACGATCTCGGCGAGCTCGTGGACGATCCCGGCGGACGCGTCGAACGTGGTCCCGGCGCGGGCTGCAGCCGCTTCGAAGTAAGCGCTGAACGCGGTGACCACCACCCGCCCGCCGGGACGAGCCGCCTCGGCCATCCGCCGCAGCACCAGGGCGTCGGTGTCGCCCATCAACCCGAAGCCTCCCTGGCAGATGGACAGCACCGCATCGAACTCGTCGTCGAAGGGCATCTGACGCGCGTCGACCTCGAACAGGGCCAGACCGACACCCGCGCGCCGCGCCGCCTCGGCCGCGAGCTCGAGGAACCTGGGTGAGACGTCGATGCCGGTCACCGCGAGGCCCGCCTGCGCCAGAGCCACCGCGTGGCGACCGGGACCGCACCCGACATCGAGCACGCGGCTGCCGGACGGAAGCTCGAACAGGTCGAGCAGGAAGGCCGTCTCCTGCGCGGTCCCTTTGGTGAAGCTGTACCGGAGGTAGGAAGCGCCCAGCCGGTCGCCGAGCGCGCCGAACCACGGGGTCCCGGGATGCCGCGGCGCGCTCACTCCTTGCGAGGCTTGGGCGGGACCCTCTCGCCGGACGGTTCGATCCCGCGCCCGCGCGCCCATTCCTCGAGGCGCTTGTAGGCCGCGTCGGGCCCGACCTCACCTTCGTCGAGACGGACCTCGAGCAGGAACTCACGGGCCTCGCCGACGATGCGCCCCGGTCCCACTCCGAGGAACGCCATGATCTGCGTGCCGTCGAGCTCGGGGCGCATCGAGGCCATCTCCTCGCGCTCTGCGAGCTCTCCGATCCGCTCCTCCAGCTCGTCCATCCGTGCGGCGAGCTGCTTGGCCTTCGCCGGGTTGCGCGTGGTGCAATCCGCGCGCACCAGCGCGTTCAGGGTCGGAAGCAGCGCTCCGGCGTCGCGGACGTAGCGCCGCACCGCCGAGTCGGACCACCCCAGGCGGTAGGTGTGGAACCGGTGGTGGAACCTGATCAGCTCCCGGACGCGCACGACCACCTCGTTCGAGAAACGCAGGGCGCGCAAGCGACGTTCGGCCATCTTGGCTCCCAGGACCTCGTGGTGATGGAACGAGACGCCCTCGGGACCGATCCTGCGGGTCGCGGGCTTCCCGATGTCGTGGAGCAGCGCGGCCAGACGCAGCTCCAGGAGCGGAGCGGTCCGCTCGAGCACCGCGAGCGTGTGGTGGAAGACGTCCTTGTGACGGTGGATGGGGTCTTGCTCCAGCTTCAGCGCCGACAGCTCGGGCAGGAAGTGACGGGTCAGGCCGGTGGCCTCGGCCAGCTCGAGAGCGCGCCCGGGGCTCGAGCCCGGCAGCAGCCTGGCGAGCTCGTCCCTGATCCGTTCGGCCGAAACCGACCGGATGAGGTCGTGCAGGCGCTCGATAGAGCCGAGCACGCCGGGATCGATCTTGAAGTCGAGCTGCGAGGCGAACCGGAACGCACGCAGCATCCGCAGCGGGTCGTCGCTGAACGAGTCGTCGGGGTCCACCGGCGTTGCAAGGACCCGCCGCCCGAGGTCGGTGTGCCCTCGGAACGGGTCCACCAGGTCGAGCTCCGGCAGGGTCACGGCCATGGCGTTCACGGTGAAGTCGCGGCGCGACAGGTCCGTCTCGATATCGGCGGCGAAGGTGACCTCGGGATGACGCGACGATGGCTGGTAGCGCTCGGTCCGGAAGGTCGTGATCTCCATACGCAGTCCTCCGACCTCGGCACCGACGGTCCCGAACGTCACCCCCTGGAGCCACACCTCGTCGGCCAGGGGCCGCACGATCTCGAGGGTGCGCTCCGGGGACGAATCGGTTGCGAAGTCGAGGTCCTCGTGGGGGCGCTTCAGGTACGCGTTGCGGACCCATCCGCCGACGAGATAGAGCTGCTGTCCGGCTGCCCGGAACGCCTCTGCCGTGCGCAGCACAGGTGAGCCCTCGCCGACAAGCTCACCCAGGGCGTCGTGCTCGGGGTCCTGGGAGGTGGCCACCGGGCAAGAGTAAGGTCCGGCGCGCCGCAGGATCAGGTCAGGCGGGCTGAAGCCCTTGCTGCCGGAGGGCGATCTGGAAGTCGTGCACGTTGGTGGCGGCGGCCAGCGCCGCGTCTAGCTCGATCAACCCGGCGCGGAACAGCGCGAGCAGCGCTTGATCAAAGGTTTGCATGCCGTAGAACCCGGACTCGGCAACGATGTCCTGGATCATGTGGGTCTGGTCCCCGTTGAGGATCAGGTCGCGGATGCGACCGTTCATCACCAGCACCTCGATGGCCGGGATGCGGCCTCTCCCGTCCTTGCGCGGCAGCAGACGCTGCGACACGATCCCGCGCAGCGATCCGGCGAGCGATACCCGGATCTGCTTCTGCTGGTGCGGCGGGAAGAAGTCGATGATCCGGTTGACCGTCTCGGTCACGTCCGTCGTGTGCAACGTCGACACCACGAGGTGGCCCGTCTCGGCTGCCTGCAGCGCCGCCTTGACCGTCTCCTGGTCGCGGATCTCGCCGACGAAGATGACGTCCGGGTCCTGGCGCATCGCGGCGCGCAGCGCGAGTGCGAAGTCCTGCGTGTCGTGACCGATCTCGCGCTGGTTGACGATGGCCTGGCGGTCCGGGTGCAGGATCTCGATCGGATCCTCGATCGTCAAGATGTGACACGACCGGGTCGCGTTGATGTGGTTGATCATCGCCCCCGTCGTGGTGGTCTTGCCCGACGACGTCGGCCCCGTCACGAGCACCATGCCTCGCTGCTCGGCGGCGAGCGTCTTGACCGCGGGGGGCAGCCCGAGCGTGTCGAACGACGGGCTTCCCGGAAGCACCCGCCGGCACGCCATCCCGATGCTCCCGCGCTGGCGGAACACGTTGACCCGGAAGCGCCCGAGACCCTGCTCGGAGTAGGCGAAATCGATCTCGCCTCGCTCCTTGAACTTGTGCGCGACCTCCTCGTCCATGAGCTCGAGAGCCGCGCGTTCGCAATCCGCGGCCGAGAGGGCTGGGAACTCGGTCTTGTGCAGCTCCCCGTTGATCCGGACATACGGAGGCCCGCCCGCCTTGACG
Source organism: Actinomycetota bacterium (assembly GCA_046262015.1). Lineage (GTDB taxonomy): Bacteria > Actinomycetota > CADDZG01 > CADDZG01 > WHSQ01 > JBHENN01. Next base: position 9,365 of record JBHENN010000061.1, read on the forward strand.
TGCAGGTCGGAACCCTTCTTCTCCACCACCACGCGGAGGAAGTCGTGGATATCGGCCATCGCGGTCGGCTTTCTCTAGACGCTCGCAGAGGGGGACGGATCCCCCTCTACTCCTACTCCATTTTCGGCATGGGTGGGTGGGCGATTGAACGGGTCTTTATCCTGGCAGGAGATGTCCCTCTCGTCTCTCCGCCCGCTCTGGCTCGGCGCCGCGCTCGTCCTCGCCCTGGCGCTGCCCGCCGTCCCGGCCCGGGCTCAGGTCCCCGAGCCGGCGATCGACCTGGAGCTCGTGTCCCAGCCGGCATGGCATCGACCCGGGACCCCCCTCGACCTGGAGCTGATGCTGACCAATCGCACCTCCGAGGTGGTGGGGGGGTTCATCGTGCAGATCACGGCACACGCCCGGTCAGAGACCAGGTCGGACCTGGAGCTGGCGTTCGACGGCGTGACCGGCTACGCCACGGGGCTCATCACCGACACCGAGACCCTCGGAGGGGCCGAGCTCACCCCCGGGATGTCCGAGACGATCACGGTGGACGAGCCGATCGACGCCCTGGCGGCCCTGGCGTCGTCCCCCGAGGGCGGTGTCTTCCCGCTGACGGTCTCGCTACTCGACGCCGACGGCGCCTTCCTCAGCTCGTTGACGACCGCGATCGTGTATTACCCGGAGCCGCCCGAGACGCGCCTCAACGTGGTCCTCGTGGCACCTTTGAACGAGCTCCCCGCGCGGCGCGCCGACGGCTCGTTCCCCGCGGCGTCCGATCCGCGGTCGCTGGAGACGGCGCTCGGCCGCGGCGGGTGGCTGCGCGGGATGGTCGAGGCGATCGAGCGGTGGTCGGCTCCCCAACCCATCCCCGATCCCCACCCCCCCCGGCGCCGCGGAGGACGGGGGGCGCAGGACGAGCGGCGCGCCCCGGAGACCGAGCCGGGCCTCCATCTCGGCCTCGCGCCGACGCCCCGGCTCCTCGAAGAGATCGCCGACATGGCCAACGGGTACCGGCGAGGCGATCCGGGCAACCCCGAGAAGATCGCCAGGGATGCCGGCCCGGCGCGCGCCGCGGCGCGCGTGCTGGACGGGCTCCGGGAGCTCGCCGGGCGCTCCGGGGTCCACCCGCTCCTCGTCCCCTATGCCCTCGTCGACCTGCCCACCTTGTCCGAGCACTCTCCCGAGCGCGTCCTCCAACAGCTGTCCGAGGCCGAGCGCGTCGTCGATGCCACCCTCGGGGCGTCGCCCGGAACGAGGTGGCTGTTCCCTCCGGGTGGCCGCCTCGACGAGGGCACGCTCGAGCGCTTGCAGGCCCCGTTCCTCGGGGCCGCGACCCGTTCCTTCTTCGCCCACGAGTCGATAGAGCAGCCCCCCGACCTGACCTCCGCCGGCTGCCCGGCCGAGTTCGGCAGCTTCAACTGTCCGGTGAGGGTCGAGACCTTCGAGGGCACGACCGTGGGTTACGTCGCCGACCCCGGAGTGCAGACCCGGGTCGCGGAGCTCGCCCGGGAGGGCGGCAGCGCGCTGGACCTCCAGAACCTGATCGCCGAGACCGCGATGATCCGCGAGGAGGCGCCGGGCTACGAGGACCGCGTCCTGCAGATCACGCTGCCGGGCCACTGGCACCCCAGCCCGCAGCTCGCCCACCGGTTGTTCGCCGCCTTCACGGGCGCGCCATGGCTCCAGACGTGGTCGCCGCGCGAAGGCCTGGACCGCGGCCCCGAGCCCGAGACGCGCCGGATCGTCGACCTCGTCCACGACGTGCCCGGCGCGCCGGACGACGCCTACTTCGAGGCGATCGAGCGAGCCGAGGACAAGATCGACAGCTTCAGCGACATGATCGGCGACACCTCGCGGGCGAGCCCCCAGAGCGCGCTGCTCGAACGGCTGCGCCGCGACATCCTGGTTGCCGAGAGCCGCTCGTGGTGGGGCGACGAGGAGCTCACCCGCCAGGGCCTCTCGTACGCGCTCGACGCCGAGAGAGAGGCGCAGAACGCCCTCGACCAGGTCACGATCCAGGGCGCCGGGGAGCAGACGTTCACCTCCCGGCGCGGCCGGATACAGCTCTTGCTGTTCAACGACGGGCCGTTCCCGGTGAAGGTACGGGTTTACCTCGAGTCTCCCCGGCTGACGATCGAGCAGGGTTACCTGGACATCGAGATCCCGGCTCAGAGCATCTCGCAGCAGCGCATCGAGGCGATCGCCGAGACGAGCGGCACCTTTCCCGTGACGGTCCGGGTTGAGACCCCCGGGGGGAACGGGATCGAGGTGGCGAGCAAGGACATCCTGATCAGGTCCACCGAGCTGAATCGCGTCGCGCTCGGCCTCACGGTCGGCGCGCTCCTGTTCCTCATCCTGTTCTACGCGCTGCGGGCGATGGGCGGCCGAGGAAAGGGTCCGCAGCCGGAGCAAGCACCCGCTTGAGATCGCTCGTCCGTTCGACCGCGATGATGACGGTCGGCACGGTTCTGTCGCGCGCGACCGGGCTGATGCGGGTCGCGGCGATCGCGTATGCGTTCGGCGTCGTCGAGTCCGGCCGCCTGACGGACACCTACAACCTCGCGAACACCGCTCCCAACATCATCTACGAGCTGCTCCTGGGCGGTGTGGTGACATCGGTGTTCATCCCCGTGTTCGTCGAGCTCCTCGAGAAGGAGGGGCGGACGCGTGCGTGGGAGGTCGCCAGCGCGATCATCAACGTCGCTCTCGTCGCCCTGACCGTGCTCACCGGGATCCTCATCGTTGCCGCCCCGGCGCTCGCGAAGCTCTACACCCTATTCGTCGAAGGCGCTCAGGCCGAGCTTCAGCAACAGGCGTTGACCACCTTGCTGCGGTTGCTCATACCCCAGATCATCTTCTACGGGCTGTTCTTCATCACCGCGGGACTCTTGAACGCGCACAAGCGGTTCGGCGCGCCGATGTACACGCCGATCCTGAACAACCTGGTGGTCATCGCGACGTTCGTCACGTTCCGCCGCCTGTTCGGGTCGGTCGATCTGACCTCGATAACCCCCGGGCAGCTGTGGTTCCTCGGACTGGGGACGACCGCTGGTGTGGTCGCGAACGCCCTCGGCTTGCTGCCGTTCGCGCGCGGGCTGGGTCGCTACCGCTGGACGCTGGCGATCGGGCATCCCTCCATCCGCAAGCTCGGCCGGCTGTCGGTGTTCGTGATCGGC
>JBHENN010000062.1:0-9060 GCA_046262015.1 Actinomycetota bacterium
GGAGTAGCTGCGGGCGCTCCGGGCGGCGCGCTGGCGGGCGGCGAGACCCTTGTGCTGCTCGGCCTCGAGCTTGACCTTGCGCGCCTTGTCCCTGAGCACGTGGAACGCTGACCCCTGAGCGACCGGCACGAGCTCCGCGGCGGCTCCGGGACAGGATTCCTCTGCCTTGGCGATCTCGGCTGCCTGGTCGAGCGAGACGTCGCCGTGCCGGAGCGCGTCGCTCAGTTCCTCGGACCCTCCCATGACCTTGCCCGTGGTCACCGTTGCGCGCGCCCGCTCCATCGACGTCCCCGTCACCTGGGCTATCTCACCGGGATCGTCGAGCTTGCGCGACAGCGCGGCGACCCCGTAGTCGGCCAGCCTCCGGGCCCGGACATAGGAGTCGAGCAACCGGCGCGCGTCGGGGCGGGTCAGCAGCTCGGGCTCGAGGTCGGTGTTGGCCTTCTCGAGCTGGGCCACAGCCTCGTCGAGATGAGCGGCGTTCATGTCGTCATCATGGCGGGCACCTGCGACAGATTTCGGCCCAGAAGGGCCCCTGACGCGGACTTTTCGAGAAGTTCTTCGGCGCACCGAGCTGCGGACAGACCCCCGGCGTCACCGCCGCGCCGGAACTAGTCGGCCCAGGCGCGCGCCCGGTCCACGGCCTTCTTCCAGCGGTCGTAGGCGGCGTCCATCTCGTCGCGCGACCGCGCGGGCTCGAACTCGGCGGCGACCCTCCACTGCGCGCCGATCTCCGCGGTGGACGACCACACGCCCTCTGCTAGTCCCGCGAGATAGGCGGCGCCGAGAGCGGTCGTTTCGAGGTTCTCCGGGCGTCGCACGACGACGCCGAGCTGGTCGGCCTGGACCTGGCACAACAGATCCATGACGCTCGCACCTCCGTCCACGCGCAGCTCGGCCAGCGCGACCCCCGAGTCCGCGGCCATGGCCTCGACGACATCGCGCGTCTGGTAGGCCATCGCCTCGACGGCCGCGCGCGCGAGGTGGGCCGCGGTCGTGCCGCGCGTGATGCCGACGTACGCCCCGCGCGCGTACGGGTCCCAATGCGGCGCGCCGAGCCCCGCGAACGCGGGGACGAGGTAGGTGTCTCCGGTGTCCGGCACCGACGCGGCGAGCGGCCCGACATCGGCGGCTTCCGCGATCACCCCCAGCCCGTCGCGCAGCCACTGCACCGCTGCTCCGGTCGCGAAGATGCTGCCCTCGAGCGCGTACCGCAATCCGTCGCCGATGTCCCACGCAGCCGTGGACAACAGGCCGTGGTCGGAGATGGGCACGCGATCGCCGGTGTTCATGAGTACGAACGAGCCCGTACCGTAGGTGTTCTTGGCCATGCCGGGCTCGTAGCACGCCTGCCCGAACAGCGCGGCCTGCTGGTCGCCGGCGACGCCCGACACGGGGACGGTTGTCCCGTCGAGGTCGGTGGTCCCGAAGCGGCCGCTCGTCGGCAGGATATCGGGGAGGAGGCTTTCGGGGATGCCGAACGACTCCACCAGGAGGGGGTCCCATGCGCCGGCCTCCAGCGAATACAAGAGGGTACGGGACGCGTTGGAATGCTCGGTGGCGTGTACCTCGCCACCCGTGAGCTTCCATATCAACCAGGTGTCGACCGTGCCGAAGGCGAGCTCGCCCGCCTCGGCGCGCCGCCGGATCCCGTCGAGGTTCTCGAAGTACCACATGACCTTGGTGGCGGAGAAGTAGGGATCGAGGAGGAGGCCAGTGCGCGCCCGGACATCCGCCTCGATCCCCTCCGCCTTCAGCCGTTCGCATATCGCGGCCGTCCGGCGGCATTGCCATACGACCGCTGGGGCGATCGGCGCGCCCGTGGCGCGGTCCCAGACCACGGCCGTCTCGCGCTGATTGGTGATACCGATCGCGGCGACGTCCGAAGGTGCGACCCCGCCCGCCCGCAGGACCTCCCTCATGAGGCCCTCGGTGACCTCCCAGATCTCCTCGGCATCGTGCTCCACCCAGCCGGGCCGAGGGTAGGACTGGGTGAACTCCGAGTAGACCCGAGCGCGTAACCCCGCTCCCTCCAGCAGCAGTACGGTTATGCCGGTGGTGCCCGCATCGACCGACATGACCAGCTCCGGCATAGGGGAGGCCTCCTGAGGTGGATGCATCTACGGGCGGCCAAACCTATCGGGTCCATGACCGGGCCGGCCTGTCCGGCATCCGCAAGGTGATCCGCAGCCAACTCGAGGCCGCGCGGTGCCATCCGTCTGATTGCTTCGACTGCCTCATCGCGGTCACCGAGGCATGCACCCACGCGTTGCTGCACGGCGCGTCGAGCCATCCCGACGAGCGCCAGCCTCGGTTGAGCTGGAGCATCGAGGACCATCAGATCCGTTTCTGCCTCGAGGACCTGTCGACGCAGACGTGGGCGCGGTCGGCCCATCCCGCGCGCAGCGAGGAGGATCCTCTGCTCGCAGCCACCGACGGCTACCGCGTCACGCTGATGAGGGAGCTGATGGACTCGGTCGAGATCGCCCGAGGACCGAGCGGCACGAGGGTCGTTCTCACCAAGCGATTCGCCTAGTCCGCTCGAGTGCGGAACCGGTTCAGACCTTGATCAGGACCTCGGCTTCGATCCAGCCGAGGCCGGAGATCCCGATCGCCTGAGCCGCGGCGCGGCTGAGGTCTAGGACCCGGCCGTCGATGTAGGGCCCGCGGTCGTTGACCAGCACGACGACGCCTCGTCCGGCGTGCTCGACGTAGAGCCACGATCCCAGCGGGAGCTCCTTGCTGGCAGCCGTGTAGAGGTCCGGATCGAACACGTCCCCGTTGGCCGTGAGGTTGCCCTCGAACCCGGGCCCGTACCACGACGCGACCCCCTCGAAGCTGACCCCCGTGCCGGCGAACCCCTTGGGTATGCCGGAGGCGGGGCCGGACGGTCTCAGGATGTCCAGCAACGCCGCCCCGGGGCGCGCCACCGAGCCGCTCGTTTGGGCGCGGGCCGCGGCCAGCGCAACCGCCTGGCGGCGCGCCTCTGCCTCCAGCCGGCGGATCTCGACCGTCAGTGACGCGAGCGCATCGCGGCGCGCCGCGATGGCATCGGCCATCGCGCGCCCCACCTCGGCGGCCTCGGCCTCCGCGGCCATCAGGCGTTGCTTGCGGGCATCGACCCGGTCCTGCGCCGCCTCGTTACGGGCCCGCACCACCCGCAGCGCGCGCAGAGCATCGGCCGCGGCGTCGTTAGATGCGCTCGTGGCTTTCTCGAGGTCGAGCATCTGGTCGAGGGTCTTCGCCGACAGGAGAAGGGCGAGCCGCGTCGCCGAACCCGACTTGTAGAGCTCGACGGCGCGCTCGACGTACCTGCTCTCCGCCTGCCGGAACGCCGCGTCGTTATCGTGGAGCTCGAGCTCGAGAAGACCGATCTCGCGGCTCGCGCGGGCGATCGCTTCCTGGAGCTGTGCCCGCCGGGTTCCGAGGTCGGCGAGGCCGCGCTCCAGCCCGGTGACCTCGTCGGCGAGCAGCTGCGCACGCGCTCGGAGCGAGTCGAGGTCGCCGGCCGCGGCAGGCTGCACCACGACCGCGGCGACGACCACCGCGAGAGCGAGCGGGCCTAGGGCACGGGCCATCCTGTGGAGGTGCATGCCTATACCTCGACCTTTCCGGTGACCGGATTGAGAGCAGCGTCCGTATGGACCACGATAACGGCGCGGTAGCGGGGAAGCCACCCGGGTGGCCGGAGGCGGCGTCGCGCGGGAAGATAGAGGTCATGGCGCGCATAGGGATGCTGACTGGAGGAGGGGACTGCCCCGGCCTCAACGCGGTGATCCGAGCGGTCGTCCGCAAAGGGGTCAACGAGTATGGCCACGCGATCGTGGGCTATCGCGACGGCTGGCGCGGCGTCCTCGACAACAGCGTGATGTCGCTGACGCCGGAGAACACCTCGGGGATCCTCCCGCGCGGTGGAACGATCCTGGGCTCGTCGCGAACGAACCCGTTCAAGGAAGAGCGCGGCCTCGAGCGCGTGCGCGACAGCCTGTCCTCGGAGCGGATCGACGCCCTGATCGCCGTCGGGGGCGAGGACACCCTCGGCGTCGCGGCCAAGCTCTCGGCTGAGGGCGTCAACGTCGTCGGCGTGCCCAAGACGATCGACAACGACCTCAACGCGACCGATTTCACCTTCGGGTTCAACACGGCGGTCCAGATCTGCACCGATGCGATCGATCGGCTGCACACGACGGCCGAATCGCACAACCGCGTCATCGTGCTCGAGGTGATGGGCAGGCACGCCGGGTGGATCGCAACCTATGCCGGCATCGCGGGCGGTGCCGACGCGATCCTCGTCCCGGAACGTCCGTTCGACATCGACCACGTGTGCGAGCACATCCGGAGGAGGCACCGGAGAGGGAGGAGCTTCTCGATCGTCGTGGTGGCTGAGGGCGCCAAACCGATCGAGGGGAGCGAAGCCCTCCAGGACGAGCAGCTCGACGCGTTCGGGCACGTCCGCCTCGGAGGGATCGGTGTTGCGCTGGAACAAGAGATCGAGCAGCGCACCGGTTACGAGACGCGCGTTACGATCCTCGGCCACATCCAGCGGGGCGGGACCCCGACGGCGTTCGATCGGGTCCTCGCGACCCGGTTCGGTATCGCAGCCATCGATGCGGTCGAGCAAGGTGACTACGGCAAGATGGTGGCCTTGCAGGGGACCGAGATCGTGCGCGTGCCGATCGGCGACGCGGTCGGCGAGCTGAAGACGCTCTCGCCCGAGCTGTACGAGACCGCCGAGGTCTTCTTCGGCTGAACCGGGGTCATCCTTGGGGGTCGCGTGCCTCCAACGCCCGGACGGCGGGGCCGTGCAGCACTTGGCCGTCGGGGTCGAACCGGGACCCGAGACACGGACAATCCCAGGACGTTCACCGGCCGGCGACCGGCCCCCCCGAGCCTAGGCGAGGCGCGCCGCGGCCCCCTTTATCCTCAACTGATGCCTCATCCCATCGATCTGCGCTCGGACACCGTCACCCGCCCCACCCCCGAGATGCGACGCGCGATGGCCGTGGCCGAGGTCGGCGACGACGTCTTCGGCGACGATCCCACGGTTAACTCCCTGCAGGAGCACTGCGCCGGTCTTCTCGGCAAGGACGCCGGCCTGTTCGTCCCCACGGGCTCGATGGGCAACCAGGTGTCGCTGGGGGCCCTGAGCCGCGCCGGTGACGAGGTCGTATGCGAGTCGGGCGCCCACTTCCTGCACTACGAGGGGGGTTCGGTAGCAGCGTCCCTCGGTCTCATGATGAGACCCCTCCCGGGCGAGCGTGGTGTCATCACCGCGACGCAGGTCGCGGCCGCGGTGCGTGGTGGGAGCGAGCACAACCCCCGCACCGCCGTCGTCGCGATCGAGAACACTCACAACGTCGCGGGCGGGCGCATCTTCCCGCTGGCCGAAGCGCGCAACATCGCGGACGTCTGCCGGGAGCGAGGCGTTGCGGTGCACCTGGACGGTGCCAGGCTCTTCAACGCGCAAGCAGCTACGGGCTCTCCCGCCCGGGCGTGGGCGGACTGCGCCGATACGGTCAGCTTCTGTTTCTCGAAGGGGCTCGGCGCGCCGGTAGGATCCATGGTCGTCGGACCGATAGAGGTCGTGCGCGAGGCCCGCCGTCTGAGGAAGCGCCTCGGTGGCGGGATGCGCCAGGTGGGCGTGCTCGCCGCCGCCGCCCGCGTGGCGCTCGACACCGGCCCCGGCCGCCTACACGAGGATCACGCCAACGCCCGCCGGCTCGCCGAGGGCTTGTGCGAGATCGATCCTTCTGGGGTGGACCTCGACACGGTCGAGACCAACATGGTCTATCTGGACCTCAGCCCCTTCGACCGGACCGGGCCGGAGGTGAGCGAGGCGTTGCGAGCCGAGGGGATCCTCACCCTCGGCACCCCCTCGCCGATGCGACTCGTGACCCACCGGGACGTGTCGGCGGCGGACATCGATGCCGCGTTGACCGCCTTCAGGAAGATCCTGTAACCCCCGGCGGAGGCCCTAAGGGTTAGGCCGTGCGGCTTGAGGGAAGCCTAGCCTTACGACCACCAAGAGGACGACCACCAAGAGGGAGGTGCCCCGGATGGGTTCTGCGACGCGTTACGCCGAGGTCAGTGCTCCGGTCGATCAGGTCTATTCCTACTGGAAGAACTTCGAGAACTTCCCCACGATGTTCTCGGACGTCGAGAAGGTCGTGGTGGATGGGGCTCGATCTCATTGGGTCGTCACGGGACCGGCAGGCACGTCCGTGGAATGGGACGCCGAGGTCACCGAGGACGTGCCGAACGAGCGGATCGCATGGCGCAGCGTCGGGGACAACACCGTCGATACCAGCGGCGTCGTCCGCTTCGACCGAAGCGACGCGGGAGGGACCAAGCTCACCGTGGCCCTGTCCTACGACCCCCCTGCGGGCAAGATAGGCGAGATCTTCGCCGAGATATTCAAGGACCCGGACGTCCAGCTGGAGCGGGCGCTCGCGGAGTTCGGGCGCGTGGTCGGATCCGGAGGTCTGGGCGCGGCCTGACCGGCCGCATAACGGCGAGGCCGACCGGTCTACCGCCGCGCGATCGACGGGATGCCGATGCGGGCCCGGGGTGAGGGGAAGCACCACGCGAATGGGTTCCGACCTAGCGGCGAAGGGAATAGACGACTGCATGCACATCCGCTTCTCACTCAACCTTCCGCGCGATGCGGTGAGCGTGCCGGTCGTTCGCAGGATCAGCGGAGAGGCTCTGCGCTCGCTCGGCGTGGCGGGGGATTGCGTGGACGACATCGAGCTGGCTCTCACGGAGGCGTGCACCAACGTCCTCAAGCACGCGACCGGTGCGAGCGACGATTACGAGGTCACCTTCGAGGTCGATGAGAGCGCGTGCAACATCCGCGTGATCGATGCCGGCGAGGGATTCGACGAAGACGCCCTGCCGCCGTCGCCAGCCCACCACAGCGCCGAGAGCGGGCGAGGCCTTTATCTCATGCAGGCCCTGGTGGACGAGCTCAGCTTCGTGTCGAAGCCCGAGGTCGGCACGGTCGTGCATCTCGAGAAGGCCCTCCACCTCACCACCAACGCTCTGTTGGGCAGGCTCGCGGGCCGCTCTACCGCGGGCTGAGGTTGGTCGCCTCCTCCCTATACTGAGAGGCAAGGCCGGGGAGCTCGCAGCGACGGGCTGAGAGGCGAGCTGTTCGCTCGCGACCCGCACGGACCGGACCGGGGTAATGCCCGCGGCGGGAGGCGACACGGACCCAGATCGGGTGTCTCGACAGGTCCTCCGGACCGATGTGGCCGTCGTCGGCGGCGGCGTGATCGGGCTGGCCGTCGCGTGGCGGGCGGCGAGGGCCGGTCTACGGGTCGCCCTGTTCGACGAGACCCCCGGACGCGGAGCGACGTGGGCCGCGGCCGGCATGCTCGCCCCCGTTACCGAGGTCCACTACGGCGAGGAAGCCCTTCTGCAGCTCAACCTCGAGTCGGCGCGCCGCTACCCGTCGTTCGTAGCGGAGCTGGAGGAGGCGACCGAGATCGATGTCGGCTACCGGCGCTCGGGCACCCTCGTGGTCGCCCGTGACGCGGACGACGGGCGCGCCGTCGACGACCTCCAAGCGTTCCAGGAACGTCTGGGCCTGAGCGTTGCGCGGCTCGATGCACGAGCGTGCCGCGCCCTCGAGCCGGCGCTGTCCCCGAGGATCCGCGGCGGCCTTCTCGTCCAAGGTGACCACAGCATCGACAACCGAGCGCTGGTGCAGGGCCTGTTGGTCGCGTGCGCGCGCGCGGGTATCGCGGTGCTGAACGACCGTGTGGTCGCACTCGAGATGTCCGGGGACCGAGTGCAGGGTCTTCGCACGACCTCGGGCGCAACGGCGTGTGGGGCGGTGGTGCTCGCCTGTGGGTGCCACTCGGGCCACCTCGAGGGGTTGCCTCCCGACGCCCTTCCCCCGGTGCGGCCTGTCAAGGGTCAGGTCGTTCACCTGCGAGGGGTCCTCCCCGGGCCGCTGATCGAGCGCACGATCCGAGGTCTGGACGCGTACGTGGTCCCACGCGCCGACGGGCGGCTGGTGATCGGCGCGACGGTCGAGGAGATGGGGTTCGACCGCAGGGTCACGGCGGGTGCGGTCCACCAGCTCCTGCGCGACGCCTACCAGCTCATCCCGGGGATCGTCGAGGCCGAGCTGACCGAGACGATCGCCGGCCTGCGCCCGGGCTCGCCCGACAACGCTCCGTTGGTAGGCCCGGCGGGACCGGAGGGGTTGTTCGTGGCCTCGGGTCACTACCGCAACGGCATCCTGCTCGCTCCCGTGACCGCGGACCTGCTCACCGAGATGCTGCTCGGCGCGCCGACCCCGGCCGCGATCGCGCCGTTCTCGCCGCGTCGTTTCGCCCGGTCGGGGGTGACGACGCGGTGACGGTCACCGTCAACGGCAGTCCCCGCGCTATCGGGCGTGGCGCGAGCATCGAGGATCTCGTGCGCGACCTCCTCGGCGCGCCGAACCCCCCCGGCGTCGCGGTCGCACGGAACGGAGAGGTCGTGCCGCGCGGGTTGTGGGCGGTGACGCAGGTGGGGGAGTCCGACCGCATCGAGGTCCTCCACGCCGTGGGAGGGGGCTAGTGGACGACCCCCTCGTGATCGCAGGCGAGAGCTTCTCCTCCCGGCTCATCCTCGGCACCGGCGGCGCCCCCAGCCTCGACACGCTCGAGCACGCCTTGGTGGCATCGGGCGCGGAGATCGCCACGGTCGCCCTCCGCCGGGTCGATCCGCGCGCGCCCGGGTCGGTGTTGGACGTCATCGCCCGCGCCGGGTGCAGGCTGCTGCCCAACACGGCGGGCTGCTTCACCGCGCGCGATGCGATCCTTACCGCGCAGATGGCGCGCGATGCCTTCCAGACGGATTGGATCAAGCTCGAGGTGATCGGGGATGACCGCACGCTGTTGCCGGAGCCCGTCGAGCTGGTAGACGCCGCCGCCTCGCTGGTGGACGCTGGATTCAAGGTCCTCGTCTACACGAACGACGATCCGATCCTGGCGCGCAGGCTCGAAGACTCCGGTTGCGCGTCGATCATGCCCTTGGGCTCGCCTATCGGTAGCGGGATGGGCATCC
>JBHENN010000063.1:0-4929 GCA_046262015.1 Actinomycetota bacterium
AAGAATGGCAAGAATGGCTCATCCGACGACGAAGTCGGCTCCTAGGAACAAAGTCCCGTCCCTGGTCGTCCCATTTCGTCTCTGTAGAGCGGAGGGCGTGGGACTCGAACCCACAAGTCCTTGCGGACAACGGTTTTCAAGACCGTCCGGTTGCCAGTTACCGTAGCCCTCCGGTTCCAGAGTAAAGGACCGCGCCGCAAGCGAGAGGCCGTCCGCGCATGCCTTCTCGGGAGCAGGCGGCGGTCGGTTCAGGCGGGGGGTTCGATCCGGTCGAACCCCGTGTAGGGCCGTAATGCCTCCGGTATCGCGACGCTTCCGTCGTCCCGCTGGTGGTTCTCGAGCAGCGCGGCGATGGTGCGGCCTACCGCGGTGGCAGTGCCGTTAAGCGTATGAACCAGTCGGGCCTTGGAGCCCGAGGCGCGGAAGCGCACCTGAAACCGGCGCGCCTGGAAGTCAGTCGCGTTGGTGGCGGAGGTGAGCTCGAGGTACCTCTCTGCGCCTGGGAGCCACGCTTCGTTGTCGACCTTCTTGGACGCCGGCGCGCCGAGATCGCCACCACACATGACGACCACCCGGTAAGGCAGCTCGAGCGCATGCAGGATCCGCTCCTGGTTCGCCCGGATGGTCGCGAACTCATCCCACGAATCGTCCGGGTGGGCGTACGAGAATTGCTCGACCTTGTCGAACTGATGTACCCGGATGAGGCCCTTGGTGTCCTTGCCGTAGCTGCCGGCCTCGCGGCGGAAGTTGGTGGAGAAACCGGCGTACCTGACCGGCAGCATGCTCTCGTCGAGCACCTCGTCGGAATGCAGCGCCGCAAGCGCCACCTCGGACGTCCCGGTAAGGAAGAGCTCGTCACGGGGGTCGCGGTAGAACTCGTTCTCCTCTGTCGGGAAGAAACCCGTGCCGTACATGGCATGACGTCGGACGAGGACCGGAGGGATAACAGGGGTGAACCCGCGATCGAGAAGGAAGTCGACGGCGAAGCGCACGAGGGCGAGCTCGAGGATCACCCCCTGTCCTATGAGATAGACAAACCTGCTCCCGGAGGTCTTGGTCGCTCTCTCGGCGTCGAAGATCCGGAGGCGTTCCCCGAGCGCGACGTGGTCGAGCGGTTCGAAGTCGAGCTCGGGCTTGTCCCCTACCTCGCGCTCGACGAGGTTCTCGGCTTCGCTGCATCCGGTGGGGACGCTCTCGTGAGGGAGATTGGGGAGATGTGCCGCGGCCTGGTCCAGCTCGGCGGTGAGGGCCTCGAGCCGAGGCTCGATCTCCTTCAGACGATCGGAGAGCTCCTTCGCCTGTGCGAGAGCACCGGCGCGGTCCTCGGGAGGAGCCGCGCCGATCGCTTTCGAGGCCCGATTGTGGTCGGCGCGCAGGGTCTCGACCTCAACGAGAACCGACCTGTGCTGTGCATCCAGCTCGACCACGCGGTCTAGGCCTTCGACCCCGCAGCGACGCTCGTAGGCCGCTCGGACCGCGTCGAGGTCCTCGCGCAGGAGCCGCAGGTCGATCATGGGTAGGAGATCAGCGGGCCGCGGTGGCTCGGCTGTCGGCGCGGCCGGCGCCGGCGACCGCGGCTGCGATCGCTTCGCGTTCCTCCTCGGAGAGGTTGTGCTCGGACGACAGTGACTTGATCGGCTTCGCGTAAGTACGGGACTCGGTCCGGCCATTGATCGAGGTGATCACGACCCCATCACCGTGGTCATCCAACAGGGCGGCTGAGAAAGACAGCCGCCCCCCCATCTCCTCGAAGGCGTCGTAGCGCACGATGCTGAAGCGCTGCAGGGCGAACCTGTCGGTGGCGACCTGAGCCTCGTGATCGGAGACGACTCCGTCGATCCGTTTGTCAACGGCATCCAGGCGCCGCATCGCACCGGCGACGGCGGCAACCACATCCTTCTCGCCTGCATCCCCGCGCAGGATCGCGTACTCGCTGCGAAGCTTCCTCACACGCAGAGCGAGCACCAGCGCCAACAGGAAGGCGAGGAGCGCGGCGGTGGTGGCTACGACCAGGCCGAGGGTGAGCTGCTCTGTCGTCAAGTCGGGCACGACGGCGCATCCTACACTGCAGGCATGCGCCCTCACGAGGTCCGCAGCCTGCTGAGGTCGGTGCAAGATGGCGACATCTCGGTCGACGAGGCCTTGCGCGAGATGCGTCACATACCCGTGGACGACCTTGGCTTCGCTCGGCTGGACACACACCGCGAACTGCGTCAGGGCCTTCCCGAAACGATATTCGCCGAGGGCAAGACCACGCCTCAGGTAGTGGAGATCGCACGACGGCTCGTCGACGCTACGACGGGTCCGGTGCTCGCCACCCGCGTGCGGCCGGACACTGCGGCCGCCCTCCTTGATGCGCTGCCCGAGGCGGTCCACCACGAGACCGCGCGGGTCGTCGTGGTCCGCTCGGACGCGGGGCGCCACGGTTCCCCGGCACCGCTGGGCACTCTGAGCTTGGTCAGCGCCGGGACCTCGGATCTGCCCGTGGCCGAAGAGGTGGCCGTGTGCGCCGAAGCGGTCGGGGTCAAGGTCGAGCGGCTCACCGACGTGGGGGTGGCCGGGCTGCACCGGGTGCTGGCGATCCAGGACCGGCTCCACGATGCCGACGTGGTGGTCGTCGTCGCGGGGATGGAGGGCGCGCTGGCCAGCCTTGTCGGCGGTATCTCGTCCGCGCCGGTGGTCGCCGTCCCGACCAGCGTGGGGTACGGGGCATCGTTCGAGGGACTGGCCGCCCTGCTGACGATGCTGAACTCGTGCGCCGCGGGGGTGGTCGTGACGAACATCGACAACGGCTTCGGCGCCGCGATGTTCGCGTTGCGGCTCCTGCAGGGTCGGACGCCGTGAGGACGGCGTTCTTCGACTGTGTCTCGGGCGCGGCCGGGGACATGATCCTCGGTGCGCTGATCGACGCCGGCGCGCCGCCCGAGCGGGTCCTAGAGACCCTGCGGGCCCTGGACGTCACGGGAACGGACATCGACATCCGCCAGGTCACCAAGAGCGGCTTGCGCGCGACGAAGGTCACGGTCGGCTCCGCCGAGGCCGGCGTCGTACGGACCTTGCCGGACATCGAGGCGATCGTGATGACGGCTCCGTTGCCTCCTTCCGTCAGAGAGCGCTCGCTCGAAGCGTTCCGCAAGCTCGCCCACGCAGAAGGGGCGGTCCACGGGGTGCCGCACGACCGGGTGCACTTCCACGAGGTCGGAGGGCTCGACGCGATCGTCGACGTGGTCGGTGCATTCGCCGCCCTGGACGTCCTCGGCATCGACTCGGTCGTAACCTCGCCTCTCCCCATCGGAAACGGCACGGTCCTGACCGCGCACGGAGTGGTTCCCGTACCGGCCCCCGCGGTGCTCGAGCTGTTGCGCGGCGCGCCCCTGGTTGGGCGCGGGGACGGAGAGCTCGTGACCCCTACCGGAGCCGCGATCCTGGTAGTGGCGAGCGACCGGTTCGGAGCTATGCCGGAGATGGAGCTCGACTCCATCGGGTACGGCGCCGGCGACCGCGACCTCCCGGTGCCGAACGTGCTGCGGGTGCTGATCGGAGAGGCGGGCATCGCCGCGGCGGAGCGCGGGGAAGCGGCGATCGTGATCGAGACCATCCTCGACGACATGAGCCCGGAGCTGATGCCCGACGTCCTCGATGGGCTCCTTGCAGGGGGGGCGCAGGATGCGTGGATCACGCCGGTGCACATGAAGAAAGGCCGTCACGCGTTCACCCTGTCGGTGTTGACGGGGGAGGGCGAGAGAGACCGCCTGGTCGATCTGATCTACCGGGAGACCACCACCTTCGGTATGCGCTTCACCGCGGTGACGAAGGAGGCGCTCGCGCGCGAGTGGGTCGAGGTCGAAGTGGAAGGGGTTGCGGTGCGGGTGAAGTTGGGGATGCGGGGAGGGCGCCCTATCACCGTCGCTCCCGAGCACGACGACGCGCTCAAGGCGGCGCGCGCCGCGGGGATGCCGCTGAAGGACGTCTACAGCTACGCGATCGAAGCGGCGCGCGCCCATCTCCGGCACACGCGAGGGGCCACCCCCGGCTAACTTCGAGAGTTGCCGGCGTTCCGGAGGGAGTCGAGCACGCCTTGCTCGATGCGCGCATCATCCGTCCAGCGCTCCTCGAGGTTCTCGCTGCCGACGTACGCGAGGAGAGCGGAGCGCAGTCCCGCGTCGTACCCGGTGCCCGAACCGGGCTCGTGGCCCGCACGCATCAGCCCGGCGCGCAACTCCCGTTCGATCGTGTCGTCGATCGTCACGAACCGGAGACTCTCGGAGCGAGGGAAGAGCCATGAGTGGAGCTCGAAGATGCGCTCGAGCTCGGGGATCGGCTCAGCGTGGTCGTCGACCCTGAGGTCGACCATCTTGTCGGTGCCGGCCCCATAGCCCCCGCCCGCGCGCACCACGAGCAGGGCCGCCGATTGTCTCCCGCGGCTATCGCCGCCGGCTGCGTCACCTGCCCGGAGCGCCGCCAGCAGACGGCGCGCTAGCTCGCCGCGGGTGGCCTCGAACGCCTCCGCCATCGCGTCCACCACACCGGGGCCCGTCAGGATGTTGCCCTGGCAGCAGTAGCCGGAGCCGGTACGCCCGCCGGCCCAGTCGAAACACCTGGAGCCGGTGAAGGTGGCCGCGTCCCCGCGGGCATCGACGATCCCGAGCTGGCGGTCGTCGCGCTCGTCGTCGGCCTCGGTCACGAGGGCCACCACCGCGGCGGCCGTCAGCCCGCCGGCGAGGTGGGCGAGCCCCTCGGGCCCGTAGCGGATGTTCGCCAGGGCCTGGGTCGCCACCGCTCCGGCCCCGGCGCGCGCCCACGGCACTACCGCGCCGACCGCGAGGAACTTCGAGGCAACCGCCACTCCCCACTCCGGCCTCGGATGGGCGTCGGGGTCCCACGCGACGATCGAGAAGGTCACCGCGTGCTCATCAGGAGGTCGTCGAC
>JBHENN010000064.1:0-10981 GCA_046262015.1 Actinomycetota bacterium
ACGCCTGGATTGCCTCGAGGAGCTGCAGGGTGTGATGGCCATCGTCGACCGCGGGACCTCCTCGGTCCGTCAACGGGAGGTGTTCGAACGCACGGGCGACCTCGCCGCGGTGGTGGACTCGCTTGTGGACGAGCTGAAGCGAGGCGCGCCGGTCCCGTTGCCGTCGCGCTAGGCATCCGGGATGGGCGGCCGATCACGGCCGCGGTAACGCGGCGGCGTCCTGCGGCCAAGTACGGGTGTGAGCGCGGAGAGAAGGGCACCCAGGTGAGCGGCAGCTCGAGGTCCGTGCCGCTCGCACGGATCGCGTATGAGCCGGATGCCTTCGAAACCTTCTACCGAGCACACGTAGAGGCCGTCCAGAGGTTCATCGCGCGCCGGGTGGAGGACCCCCATCGGGCCGCGGACCTCACCGCGGAGGTGTTCCTCGCAGCCATCGAGTCGGCGCATACCTACCGCGCCGGTCGAGGCGAGCCGACCGGATGGCTGTATGGCGTGGCGCGCAACGGCGTGGCGGCCGATCGGCGCCGGACCGCCCGCGAGCGCGGCGCGACCGGTCGCCTGGCTGGTCGGGCGCTGGTCGACGACGACGACATCGCCAGGATGGAGGAACGGATCGCCGCCGAGCAAGGATCCCGCCGCCTCTATCGCGCGATGGACAAGCTGTCCGAGGGAGAGCGAGGCGTGTTGGAGCTGGCCGCGCTGGAGGGCCTGGCGCTCCACGAAGTCGCTCGGGCGCTCGGGATCACTCGTGGTGCCGCCCGGGTTCGGCTGCACCGTGCTCGCCGCCGTATGCGGCAACAGCTCGCCCCGCTCGTCATGGAAGAGATCGTCTGAACCCCACAAGGAGGCATCGATGAACGCTGTTCGACATCCCATGGAGCGATTCGAGGAACGGCTGCTGACCGCGTTGAAGCAGGTGGTCGCCGAACGCGGTGCGCTCGTGCCGACGCCCGCGCCGGGAGAGGCGGCCCGCCCGGCGCGCCGGTCTGGGTGGAAGCCCGGGATCCTCGTGGCAGGCGCGGTCGCTCTCGGGCTCACCGTCACGGGGATCGTTGCCGTCGGGCCGGCCGGCACGCCGGCGTATGCGGTGACCTCGCAGGGCGACGGACGGGTTCGCGTCGAGATCAACCACCTCAGCGACGCCGACGGTCTCGAGCGCAAGCTCGAGCAGGCAGGCATCCCCGCGGCGGTGGACTACCTCGCCACCGGCATGTCGTGCAAGGAGCCGAGGTTCACCGCCGTGCCGGGGGACCCGCGCGACATGATCGGCTTCGAGGGCGGAGCCGACGGCTCGCTGGCCTTCACCCTCGACCGCGCCGACTTCGAAGGCGACCGGACCCTGGTCGTGGTCACCTCGGGTCCCAAGGAGGGTCCGCCGACCGGCGCGGACGTGATGGCGGTGATCGCCCGCGGGACGGTGGGTCCGTGCGAGCCGGTCGATGCGGCCTCCGGCACGCACACCCACCCCGCGGAGGACCCCGCCGTCCACGACAGCTGAACGTGAGGTGGCCCGGCTCGTACGATGCGGGCCGGGCCCGGCGGGGGCCGCGACGTTCTACCGACGAGGTCCGAGAGCGCGCACGTCGCCCTGCCGGCGCGTCGCGCCGGTCGAGTCCAGCCACTCGCACAGCGGCACCGCGTACTTACGCGTCGTGTCGAGGAGGTCGCGGATCTGGGCTACCGTCACCGGCCCGTGTTCCTCGATGTAAGCGCGCACCATCGTGCGGGCATCGTCGGCTTGGGCGCGCGACAAAAAGAAGTCCCCGACCCTCACGAGGTCGCCTGAGTCAACGAGGGAGCGGATCAGCGCGGCGTCACCTCCGAGCTCCTTGGCAAGGGGGGGCTGGAACCCGTTGCTTTCCACGGCGCGCACGAGGTCGTCCCGGACGCGTTGCTGCTCCGGCGCCAGGTCGACCCGGTGGGACGCCAGGCGGATGGTCGCTTCCTCGGCCGTCGTCTCGGGCGTCAGCGCGGTGAGCGCCTCGAACGCCTCGGGGTCGATGTCGAGCGCCGCGCGTGCGGCCTCGCGGCTCATGCCCCGCTCGAGCGGATGGGCGCGGTGGTGCTCGCCGAGGGTGGTGAGCAACCGTGCGCGCAGCTCCTCGACGCGTGCCGCCGCGTAGAGGCGCCGCCCCAGCCGGTGCACCCCCGGCAGCTCGGTGGGCGCGCCGGGGACGCGGAGCGCAGCCTCGGCCGCGTCGAGAGGGCCGGCGTGTTCGACGAGCGCGACCAGTGCCTGCTCAGGCGGCGCCCCGCGTGACCTTTCGAGCAGCCCGATGCGGCCGTCGCCGGTCCGCCGCGCCGGCGTGGGCATCGGGTCGAGGACCTCACCGCCGCCGAAGGTGAGGATCCGTCCCGCGTCGCGCAGCACGAAGCGGTCGCCGCGCGTCAGCGGAAGAGGATCCCGCAGCAGCAGCTGCGCGAAGCCTCGCTCGCCCGGCCCGAGGCGCTCGCCCGCCAGCAGCCTTATCCGTACCGGTGTCTCGGCCGAGCCGGCGTACAAGAGGTGCGCGCCGCGCTCGGTCAGCTCGTGCTCGCGGCGCGCCAGCGACGCCGGCAGCACTCGCAGCTCGACGTCCAGCCGGTCGGTCGAGCGCCATGGCCCGGGCCGGACGATGGCATCGCCGCGCTCCGCGCCTTGACGTGCAAGCCCGGCCAGGTTCAAGGCGACCCGGTTGCCCGGCTCGATCGAGGCCACCTCTTTCTTGTGGCTCTGGATCGTGCGGATGCGCGCCGGGCGTACCTCGTGGGCCCGCCGCACCTCGACCTCGTCGCCGGCGTGCAGGCTGCCGCCGGCGAGCGTGCCCGTCACCACCGTGCCTGCCCCGCCGATGGTGAACACCCGATCCACCCACAGCCGCGGGCGTCCTTCGTCAACTGCGGGGGGGGTCGAGCCGACCAGCCGGTCGAGCTCCTCGACGAGCCGGTCGATCCCCTCGCCGGTGACCGCGCTGCACGGGACCACCGGCGCGCCTGCGAGGGTGGACGGCGCGAGGTGCTCCTCGACCTCGGCCTGCGCGAGCTCGACGAGTTCGGCATCGACGGTGTCGATCTTGGTGAGGGCGACGACGCCCGCGGACACGCCGAGGAGATCGATGACCGACAGGTGCTCGGCGGACTGCGGTTTCCATCCTTCGTTGGCGGCGACCACGAACAGGCAGATCGAGACACCGCCGGCTCCCGCGAGCATGTTCTTGATGAACCGCTCGTGGCCCGGCACGTCGACGATCCCGATCTCCCGCCCGGACGGCAGCGGGAGCCACGCGAAGCCAAGGTCGATCGTGAGTCCCCGGCGCTTCTCTTCTTCGAAGCGATCCGGGTCGATGCCGGTGAGGCGAGTGACCAGCGACGACTTCCCATGGTCGACGTGCCCCGCGGTCCCGATCACGTGCATAGGCCGACGATAGCGGCCACGCGGGCGCGGCCGCGGGCCGTCGCCCGCCGAACCTTCGTTTGCTCGGCGCGCCCGGGGGTAGGGCGCCTGTGTGAAACCGGCTGCCATCCTCGATGTCGACGGAACGCTCGTCGACACCAACTACCACCACGCGCTCGCGTGGTATCGGGGTTTCCGGCAACACGGTCTGGTCCTGCCGATGTGGGAGATCCACCGCGCCATCGGGATGGGCGGCGATCACATGATCGAGAAGCTCGCCGGGGAGAAGGTCGAAGCCGAGCTCGGAGACGACATCCGCGCGGCGGAGAAGGCCCTGTACCTCGCCCTGATCGAAGAGGTGGAACCCATGCGAGGAGCGCGCGAGCTGTTGATGGAGCTACGCGAGCGCGGGCACGCGGTCGTACTGGCAAGCTCGGCCAAGGCGGCCGAGGTCGATCACTACGTCGACCTGCTCCAGGCACGAAAGGTCGTCGACGGGTGGACCACCTCGGACGACGTTGCCGCGACCAAGCCCGACCCCGACCTGATAAAGGCCGCCTTGGAGAAGGCGGGATCGAAGAAGGCGGTCATGGTCGGCGACTCCGTCTACGACTGCATCTCGGCCAAACGTGCCGGCGTCGCCACGATCGGAGTGCTCACCGGGGGCTTCTCCGAACAGGAGCTGCGCGATGCCGGCGCCGTCGCGGTGTTCGAGTCGATCGAGGACATCCGCCGCAACATCGACGAGACACCCTTCGGCTGACCGGCGGTGTTAGCGCCCACCGACGGCGGGTAGGGAACCTTCGGACGCCCCGAGCGCGATCTATCGGAAGGAGACGTTCGCCATGTCCCAAGGCAAGCAACAGATCATCAAGTACCTCCTCGAGGCGCGCGCCCACGAGCGCGCCCTCATCACCACTCTCACCGCCCACATCAAGATCACCGAGCCGGGCACCTACCGGCGCCTCCTCGAGCAGCACC
Organism: Actinomycetota bacterium; assembly: GCA_046262015.1. Classification (GTDB taxonomy): domain Bacteria; phylum Actinomycetota; class CADDZG01; order CADDZG01; family WHSQ01; genus JBHENN01. The sequence goes on from JBHENN010000064.1 coordinate 4,355, forward strand.
GGCGCGAGACCCAGGATCACGCCGAACGGGTGCAGCGCCGTCTCGACCAGCTCGGCGCGCAGCGGAGCCTCTTCCAGGCCGGTTTCGGTGTGGTCCAGACGGCGGTCGAGCAGGGACTCGTGCTCGCCAAAGGGCCGATGGACATGGTTCGTGGGAAGAGCAGCGCCGAGAAGATGCTGAAGAACGCGCGCGACGAGGCGATGACCGAGGTTCTCGAGATCTCCACCTACGAGGCGATCGAGAACCTGGCGTCTGCCCTCGGCGACCTCCAGACGGCCGAGCTCGCGGCGGTCATACGCGCCGACGAGGAGCGCATGCTGGCGGCCCTGCGCGCCGAGATCCCCAATCTCACGGAGGCCTTGCTCGAGCAAGAGGTCCCCGTCACAGAGCGCAGTGCAGCCGGCCGCAAGCAGCCGTGGCCCGGCTACGACGACCAGACGGTCGACGACATCCAGCGGCGGCTCGCGGGCTCTCCCGAGGTGGTGCGCGCCAAGGTGCGCGACTACGAGCGGGCCCACAAGAACCGCAAGACGGTTATCGAGGCCGCCGAACGCGAGGCGGCCTCGGTCTGAGCCAGCACTTTGCCGCGCCGGGTCGCTAGGACAGGGCGGCTACGACCAGCTCGATCAGGCGGGCATCGGCCTCGGGCGAGACGGTGCGGAGGTCGAGCAGGAGCCGGTCCCCTTCGATGCGCCCCAGCACGGGGGTATCGGCGTGGCGGAGCGATCGCTCCAGCTCGGCGGTGCTCTTGTCGGGGTGCACGACGGCGACCGCCCACGAGTCGAGCTCGGCTCCCGGCAGCGACCCGCCCCCGATCGCCGCGCTCGACCCGACCGCTTCGGACTTGACACCGGCGTCGCCACACCGATCGGACAGCGCGCGTGCAACGGTTTGGGCGCGCCGCTCGAGGTCGGCGAGGTCGGCACCGGCCATGGCGAAGAAGGGCAGCTCTCGCTCGCGTCCCTCCATATAGATGCGCAGCGTGGCGCTCAGCGCGGCGAGCGTCATCTTGTCGGGTCTGACGACGCGCAGCAGCGGGTGATGGCGGAGGTGGGCGATCAACGTCTCGCGCCCCGCGATGACGCCGCACTGGGGTCCCCCCAGCAGCTTGTCGCCGGAGAACGTGACCACGTCGGCGCCGTCCGCGAGCGCGACGTCCACCGGGGGGTCCGAGTCCTCCAGCCCATCGTTGGGAGTACGCAGCAACCCGGACCCGATGTCGTGGATGAACCGGACGCCGCGTCCCTTAGCCACGCGCGCCACCTCGCGCGCTGCCACCCCTGCGGTGAAACCCACGATCTGGTAGTTGGACGGATGGACCTTGAGGATCGCGCCGGTCTCGGGGGTGATCGCCCGCTCGTAGTCGGCCAGGTGCGTGCGATTGGTCGTGCCGATCTCGATCACGCGTACGCCCGCTGCGGCCATCACATCGGGGATGCGGAACTCGCCGCCGATCTCCACGAGCTCGCCTCGACTGATGATGACCTCACGCCCGGCGCACAGCCCCGCGAGCACCAGCAGCACCGCGGCGGCGTTGTTGTTGACGACCAGCGCGGCTTCGGCGCCCGTCAAGGTGGTAAGCGCCTCGGTCGCATGCGAGTAGCGATCTCCCCTCCGACCTCCCACGAGGTCGTACTCGAGGTTGGAGTAGTCACCAGCGACGCGCGCGACCTCGTCGAGCTGCTCGCGTCCGAGAGGGACACGCCCGAGGTTCGTGTGTATCAGTACTCCGGTGGCGTTGAGGACCGGCCGCAACAAGGCCCGCGTCCGCTCCTGTAGGAGCGCCCGGGCGTCGTCGACGACGCGTTCGAAGGAGGGAGGTTCCCCGCCGCCGCGTATCTGCTCGCGCGCGAGGTCGACGGCGCGCCGCGCGGCACCGGTGACGGCCGGGGCCGGTCCCGCTCCTTCCAGCGCGGCCACGAGCCGGTCGATCGAGGGCAGCGACCTGAAAGCATCCGACATGCCGCTAGACCTGGAGATCGAGTATGCGTCGGCGGATCGCCTCCTGAACCGCAGAGACACGGTTGTTCACCTGCAGCTTGGAGTAGATGTTGGCGATATGCGTCGTCACCGTGCGGTCGGAGACATGCAAGCGCGACGCGATGGTCTTGTTGGGCAAGCCGTCGCTCATGTGCTTCAGGATCTCCCGTTCCCTCGGTGTTAGCGGTTGGAAGACATCGGGCTGATCGGTCTCTTGATAGCTCTGGAACTCCGATAACACCCGGCTCGCGATCTCCGGATCTATGCGTACCTCGCCGCGTGCGACCGCCCTGACGGTGTCCACGACCTCGTCCAGTCCGGCCGTCTTCAGCAGGTAGCCCGAGGCTCCCGCTTTCACCGCGTCGAACACGAACCGCTGCTCGTCGTGACCCGAGAGGACGACCACGCCAACGTTGGGGTAGCGGTGCTTGACGTCGCGGGTGGACTCGATCCCGTCCTTGTTGGGCATCACGACGTCGATCAGCACCACGTCGGGTTGGGTCTCCTCGACGAGGTCCGCCAGGCCCATCCCGTCAGCGGCCTCTCCGACGACCGTCACGTCGTCCTCGGTCTCCAGCATGGTCTTGATGCCCCGACGGAGGAGATCGTGATCGTCCACGAGAACCACTCGCACCGGTTCGCGAGTCTCCATGACGGGCATGATATGGCAGGCCATCGGATGGAGAACGGGCGAATGAGCTCAACCGACAACCGACGCAACCTCCCGCCGGAGGTGCGTTGGACCTTAGGATGTCTCGTAGCGTTCGCCGCTATCGCCGGGTCGTTGATCCTCGTGTTGCTGGTGGCGATAGCCCTTCAGCCTCCCGCATGGGTCCAGGTGGTGCTAGGTGTAGGGATCGCGATCGGGGGCGCGGTGCTCGCATGGCTGGTGGCCGCGGCGCTGGGACAGACGCGCGCCCGCGCCGCCGAAGCCCGGCGCGCCGACGATGACGGGCGCGCCGACGACGATGGGCGCGCCGACCGATCCGATCGTCACTAAGGGCCCGGCGGTCCCTACCGCCCGGTCGTACGGAAGCGGTCGAACACCCTGCCGTCTTGGGCGACCGCGGTCACGACGATCTCGTCCCGGCTCGCGACGACGTCGAGGAAGTGATGGCGCGCGACGCACACGTCGGTGAACCAGCGCGGATCGCAGCCGTAGAGGCGCCCCCCTCCGCCCCCGGTGACGACGTAGCGGATCCGACGGAGCGGCTCGCTGACCGCGTAGACATGGTCGTGGCCGTTGAGCACCAGGTCGACACCCCGGCGGCGGAAGAGTCGCGGCAGGGCGGGTCGGAACCCGGGGGTCGAACTGTGCCCCGTGCCCGGAGAGAACACCGGATGATGGAACACCGCCACCGTCCACCGGTCGCCGTCCCGACTCCTGAGGGCTCGTCTCAGCCAGCTCATGTTCAGGCGATTCGAGTCGAAGATCACGAACCTCACCCCGCCCTGGCGCACGACATAGTTGCGCGCGCGCATGCCGAACGCCGGATCGGCGATCTCGCCCCGTCCGTTGTCCGTGACGATGTCGTGATTGCCCAAGGACGATCGGAACCGCACGCCCCGCTCCAGCAGACATGCGAACGGCTCCTTGAACCGGTTTTGGAAGCGAGAGGGATCTCCGTCGGGATAGATGTTGTCGCCCGTCGTCACCACCAGGTCGAAGGGGTGGGTCACGCGCCACGAGCACATCGTTTCGCCCACTCTGTGCTGGGTCGTGCGTCCCGTTCCGAAGTCCCCGATCACCACGAACCGGGTCTCGACCGGGGCGGGGATCAGATCGGTCTCGACCGGCAGAGGTGTGCGGAGAGCGCCCGAGGGCCGATCGCCGCCATGGCTACGTCCGCTGCCGGCGCACGAGGCAAGAACCAAAGCCGTAAGCACGAGGACGGCACCGCGCCCGGCCTTGCTTTCCTTGGGGCGGTATGGCCCAATCGTCATCAGCACCATCGCAATGGCATCGGCGCACCTCGGGTCATGCCGGACTCCAGATCTGAAGGGATGCTCAATGCTCGCGCACATCAAGAGAGGTTCCGCCATCGGGCTCGTCGTCGCCACCTGTCTGGCGGGGATGCTCTATCCGGCGACTCCCGGGGTGGCCGGCGTGGCCGAGGACGCGCTGCAGCGCAAGGTGCGCGCCGAGCTGCAGACGTTCATCGACTGGCTCGCAGCCAACGAGGTGCGCGGGTTCGTCGGCGAGTTCGGCTGGCCCGACGACTTCGCGGGCGAGGCCGCGCAGTGGAACGCGCTCGCCCAGGCGTGGTACGAGCTTGCCGACCGGGCCGGGCTCCCGGGGGTCGTGTGGGCAACGGGGGAATGGTGGTCGCCCGACTATCCGCTGGCGGTGTACGAGAACAGCAGCTATCCCGCGGGCGGCAGCGTCGATACGCCCAACACGCAGGCTCCCGTCTTCGAAGCCCATCTCTCGACGCCCGGCTACCAGCGCGGCATCAACGTATCGACGGGAACGTTCTGCGAGGGCCACGGCCTCGAGCCCACGAGCACCTTCTCGAACCGGACACCGGGGACGTACGGCGAGTGCTACCAGTTTGACGGTCAGGGAACCTTCGACTTCCTCGCGAGCCGGGGCATCGACACCGTGAAGATCGAGTTCCGGTGGGAGCACGTCCAGCGCAGGCTCGGCGGCAAGCTGCACGACAAGTCGATGAGCCGGTTGACCGCCGTGGTCAACCGCGCCCGCTCGGCCGGGCTCGACGTGATCCTGTCGATGCACAACTTCGGGGCGTACTGGCTGTGGGACGGACAGAAGGGCGTGCGTCGCCCGATCGGATCGCGTTACGTCCCCATCCGCGATTACGCCGACGTGTGGAAGCGGCTGTCCCGGAGGTTCGAGAGCTTTGCCGGCGTCTCCTACGCGATCATGTCTGAGCCGGTCGGATTGCGAAAGAAGGACGGGAGGTCGCCCGCCGAGGTGTGGGAGAAGGCGTCCCAGGCGGCGCTGGGCGCGATCCGAGCCACCGGGGATACCAGCCCGATCCTCGTGAACGGTTACAAGTGGTCGTCCCTCGCGGGATGGTCGCTCAGGCACCCAGATGCGTGGATCGTCGACCCCGCGGACAACTTCTTCTATACGGCCCACCATTACTGGGACCGCGATGCGTCGGGCGCCTACGACTACAGCTACGCCGACGAGGTCACCTACGCGCAGCAGCAGGGCTACTAGCGGCGCCGCGCGGCTCCTCGTTTCCAACCCCGGCTCCTGGACCTCCCGAGCGCCCGGGAGGGGGACTTCTCAGGCCGCCGGAGAAGGTCTACCCTTGTGGGTTCGTGTCCGGTTCGACCGGATCGGGGCGCAGGAATTGTGATTCAACCGGTCCCGGAGGAAGGACGACAACTCTAGTCATGAGCAACACTGCCAACAGCAAGGTCGCCCTCGTCGCGGTCGCAACCGCCGCGTGCGTCGCCCTCGTGGCGCCGTCCGCCGCGGCTTACCCCTTTAGCCGCACGCTGCAGGAGGGGGACACCGGCACCGACGTCAAGCAGCTCCAGGTGCGGGTGGCGGGATGGTTCCCCCGCTCCAGCCAGAGGCACTTCGAGCTCGACGGCGTTTTCGACGCGGAGACGACCAAGGCCGTTCAGGCGTTCCAGTCGTTCTACGGTCTCACCGCCGACGGCGTCGCAGGCCAGGACACCTTCGACCTCCTCAACAGCTTCGAGGACAAGGACCGCTCGACGATCCACTTCGATTATTCCGAGTTCAAGCAGAACAAGAACTCCGGCTGCTCCGCGCAGGCGAATGCCTATGCCGGGACGCTCGACGGCGGCATGGTCTCGAAGCGGCGCGCCAAGCGGAACGTCAAACGGCTCATGTGGCGTCTCGAGGCGCTGCGCGCCAAGGGCGGCGGCGTGGCCATCGGAGTCAACTCGGGCTTCCGCAGCGTTCCGTACAACGACTGCATCGGAGGTGCCCGCGCGTCGCAGCACATGTACGGCACCGCGGTCGACAACCGCATGGCCGAGACGTCGAACCGGATGGAGCGCGACCTCGCCAGAGGGTCACAGTTCCACGGGATCGGTTGTTACGCGCGGCTGACGCACAACCACTTCGATCTCCGGGTCGACAACTCTGACGCGCCGAGCTCGCAGTTCTGGTGGTGGCCCGACCAGGACGACAAAGGCCGGGACCTCGACGAGTCCGGCGCGCCGTGCTACGGCGAGAAGGACACGACCGACCCTCCCCAGGCACCCGGAGGGAGCGCCCCGAGTCTCAACGCGGTGCGCGCCGCTCTGCCCGGCCCGGCGTCGTTCCTGCCGACGCTCGCCGAGCTGCGAGCGTTCGAGGCCGCGGGCGAGCCGCACCTCGGCCACGCCGACTGACCTAACTAGCGAGAGCGGCGCGCTTCACCGGGGAGGTTGCCACCCCCCGCGTCGTGCGGAGGGTGGATCAGCTCGTCGGGGTCGACCGCCTCGTCCGGCAGTGGCCTGACCCCCGCTTCGTCCGCGTAGACCGGCACGCGCCAGAGCAGAGCCCCGAAGAACGCCCCCACCGCGATCACGAAGCCGAGCAGCATCCAGCCCACCCCCACGTTCGAGCGGGACACCACGAGCCCGAGCCAGCCGAGGCACAATCCCGCCCAGTAGAGAAGCCCCACCGCGGCCTTCACCGGCAGGCCGATGCGCACC